>NZ_JAMJFW010000059.1:0-25201 GCF_023544405.1 Enterobacter cloacae complex sp. OE43NF | reverse complement strand
AGTCACCACCGAACACTGGCAGCATATCAGTCCATGCTTCGACGTCATAAATCACACCATAATTACGGCCATAATCAAATGAACCGTAATCTGCAAATTTCAGACCAGCAAAGGCAAGTTTTGCATAACTATTTTGTGCGCCTTCCGTATCACTTGCCTGAGTTTTTAACAGTGCCTGGCCATAACCCATCAGTTCACTATTAATTTGTGTTTCACCGCGGAAACCCACTTCAATAATGGTATCGTCGCCATCTTCTTTTGCATTGTCAGAGAAAGTATGACGAGCATCAACTTTTCCGTACAAATCCAGTTTATTACCGCCTTTGTTATAAATCTCAGCGGCATTTGCTGCGCCAGCCATTAATAACGCGGGTACAAGAATGGCCAATACTTTTCTTTTCATTATATATTCCCTTTAGAGATAATTTATATGAATATATGTAATCACGCTCCGCAACTACAGCGTCGATACTATTCCAGGAGAGGGGGTTTAAGTTCAATAATAAATGTAATTAAATGGGTAAAAATATTACTAAATATTTCTAAGTGTCGCTTTATTTTTCTCGTGAATTATAATTTGAAATATATATTGGTTAATTATTATTAAGTATTTTTCGTGGTTATTTTATAAATTCTTTTATTAGCCTTAATTATATTTCTCCGAATTAAACACTCACCAGTCGTCCTCTTCTGTAACCTTGCCCAGGATCAACTTAAGGCAAACTGAGCGTCAGAAATCTTCACACAGCACAGGGTTTAATGCCAAAATGTGACGATTATCACAAAACCAGAGTAAGCATGTGCAAACGGTACGGCGGTGACCGTGGAGTGAAAGATGGAACGAAAAATCGAACGCAGCCTGGGAGGCAAACTGGCCCTGTGGGTGTTTTATGCTTTTTGCGGTTACTTTGTCTGGGCGATGGCCCGGTATTTCTGGGTGATCAGTAAAATACCGTCGCTGCCGAATGCGGCAGTGGAGGGGGATTTGGGGTCGACCAGCGGCAAATGGCTTGGGGCATTGCTGGGGTTTCTGGTGCTGGGCACGGTCGGCCTGATCCTGGGCGGGATTGCGTGGTACACCCGTCCCCGTCAGGACAACTCGTGATAGCGTCCGGGAAAGTTGCTATTGTAACCATTTTAACAACAGGACGTGATGATGGAACTTACGCAGTGGCAGCAACGTTTTGAGCGCTGGCTCGGGGAAAACCACACCACCGACGACACCGCGCATGATATTTCGCACTTTCGTCGCGTCTGGATGACGGCGCAAAAAATCCTGGCTAACCAGGCGGTCGAGCCGCTGGTGATCCTGACCGCCTGCTATTTCCACGATATTGTCAGCCTGCCGAAAAACCATCCTGAACGCGGCCAGTCATCCCAGCTGGCAGCGCGTAAAACGCGTGAGATCCTGCATCGCGACTTCCCGGACTTTCCCCCCGCGCATTATGACGCCGTGGCGCATGCTATTGAGGCGCACAGCTTCAGCGCCGGGATCGCGCCGCAGAGTCTGGAAGCGAAAATTGTGCAGGATGCTGACCGGCTGGAAGCGTTAGGGGCGATTGGCCTGGCGCGCGTGTTTGCCGTTTCGGGGGCGCTGGGCGTGCCGCTTTTTGACGCACGCGATCCCTTTGCTGATGCGCGAACCCTTGATGACCGGACGTTTGCCCTCGACCATTTTCAGACCAAGCTGCTGCGCCTGCCTGATACAATGCAAACAGAAATGGGGCGCGAGCTGGCACGCCACAACGCCGATTTTCTCATCCAGTTTATGGCAAAACTGAGTGCCGAATTACAGGGTGACTGCCTGGGGCTGGATAGCCAGGTACTGAGCCGCTTCCGCCGCAGTTTGCACCGTTGAACTGTGGTAATCTGTTTCCAGTCTTTATTGTCCGGTTAAAAGAATGCAGGAAAATCGATCAGTGAGTGAGCCCGCACCTGAGCAGGCTGAGAAATCAACGGCAACGGTGCAGGCGCTGCTGCGCCAGCTGCTGGATATCTATGATGCCAAAACCCTCGCCAGCCAGCTCATGGCACACGGTGAGGGCCACTGGAGCCCGGCAATCATTAAGAGACTTATCACCAGCGAGCGGGCAGGGCATCGCCTGAGCGACGGCGAGTTTCGTTATCTGCAAACATTGCTTCCGCGTCCTTCCGCCGCCCATCCCCATTATGCCTTCCGCTTTATCGATCTGTTTGCCGGTATCGGGGGCATTCGACACGGATTTGAAGCCATCGGCGGACAGTGCGTCTTCACCAGTGAGTGGAACAAACACGCGGTCCGCACCTATAAAGCCAACTGGTATTGTGACCCGGATGCGCATCAGTTCAACGCGGATATCCGCGATGTCACGCTGAGCCATAAAAGCGGCGTGAGCGATGAAGAGGCGGCAGAGCATATTCGGCAGAACATCCCGGCGCATGACGTACTGCTGGCGGGCTTCCCGTGTCAGCCATTCTCGCTTGCCGGGGTATCGAAGAAAAATGCCCTCGGACGAGCCCACGGTTTTGCCTGCGATACGCAGGGAACCCTGTTTTTTGATGTCGCCCGTATTATCGATGCCCGCCGTCCGGCCATTTTTGTGCTGGAAAACGTCAAGAATTTAAAGAGTCATGACGGCGGTAAAACCTTCCGCATTATTATGCAGACGCTGGATGAGCTGGGCTACGACGTGGCGGACTCCCAGGATATGGGTGCCGATGATCCGAAAATCATTGACGGGAAACACTTCCTGCCCCAGCACCGGGAACGTATTGTGCTGGTCGGGTTCCGCCGCGATCTCAACCTGAAAGGTGATTTTACCCTGCGGGATATCCCGTCGCTCTATCCGGCGCGCCGTCCGTCCGTCGCCGATCTTCTGGAGCCCGCCGTCGACGCGAAATTTATCCTCACCCCGGTGCTGTGGAAGTACCTCTATCGCTATGCCAAAAAGCATCAGGCAAAAGGCAACGGTTTTGGTTTTGGCCTGGTCAACCCGAACGATCCGCACTGTGTCACCCGCACCCTGTCCGCGCGCTATTACAAAGACGGTGCGGAGATCCTGATCGATCGTGGCTGGGACAAAGCGCTGGGCGAGAAAGACTTTGATAACCCTGAGAACCAGCGTCATCGTCCACGTCGCTTAACCCCACGCGAGTGCGCGCGGCTGATGGGGTTTGAGACGCCGCAGGGGTACAGCTTCCGCATTCCGGTCTCTGATACGCAGGCCTACCGACAGTTTGGCAACTCGGTGGTGGTGCCCGCCTTTGCGGCGGTGGCGAAACTGCTGTCCTCACGCATTAAACAGGCGGTTGCCCTGCGCCAGAGTGAGGCCGTCAATGACGGATGTGCACAATAAGGCGACGCGCAGTAAAAACATGCGTGCCATCGGCACGCGTGATACGGCAATTGAGAAACGCCTCGCCGGGCTACTGACCGAGGCAGGCTTTGACTTTCGGGTGCAGGATGCCGCACTTGCCGGGCGTCCTGATTTCGTCATTGATGCCTATGAGTGCATTATCTTTACCCACGGCTGCTTCTGGCACCGTCACGACTGCTATCTGTTTAAAGTCCCGGCGACGCGCACCGATTTCTGGCTGGAGAAGATTGGCAAAAACGTCCAGCGCGATCGGCGGGATATCGCCACGCTTGTCGAACAGGGATGGCGGGTGCTGGTGGTGTGGGAGTGTGCGCTACGCGGCAGACTGAAGCTGAACGATCGGGATCTGACCGAACGGCTGGAAGAGTGGATCTGCGGCGGCGGTCAGACCGCGCAGATCGACACTCAGGGCATTCATCCGTTTACGGTTTCTCCACCTGACACGGCACCACCTCAGGCTTAGCGGGCAGCAGGTATTTCCCCAGCGTGACCAGCACCACGGCAAAGACAATCACGCCCAGCGCCAGCCATTCAACCGGCGACAGCGTTTCACCGCCGAGTCCCGTTCCCAGCAGCACGGCCACGACCGGGTTAACGTAGGCGTAGCTGGTGGCGACCGCCGGAGAGACGTTGCGGATGAGGAACATGTACGCATTAATGGCAATGATGGAGCCAAACAGCGCCAGATAACCCACGGCAAGGAAGCCAGACAGATCCGGCATGGTTGTCAGCGTTTCGCCCGTCAGCATGGAGGCAATCAGCAGCACAATGCCTGCGGCAAGCATCTCAATGGCACCCGCCATCATGCCGGACGGCAGCTCAATACGCGAACCATAGACGGAGCCAAACGCCCAGCTCATGGATCCGATAAGGATAATCACGGCCCCCCACGGGTTACCGCTCAGGTTGCCGCCGCTGTTGAGCAGAATGATCCCGGCGAGCCCAATTCCAATCCCCAGCCATTCCAGCTTGCGGGTGCGAATGCCGAAAAGACGGCTAAAGCAGAGCGTGAACAGCGGGACGGTGGCGACCACTACCGCCGCGATACCGGAGGGCACGTTCTGATGTTCAGCGACGGTGACAAAGCCGTTGCCCACGGCCAGCAGCAGCAGGCCAATCAGCGCCGCATTCAGCATCGGGCGCAGCGGGGGGAGTTTATGTCCGCGCAGCAGCAGGAAGGCCATCAGCAGGACGCCAGCCGAGAGAAAACGGATACCCGCCATCATCAGCGGAGGCCAGCTTTCCACCCCAATGCGAATGACGAAGTAGGTTGACCCCCAGATGATATACAGCGAAAAGAGCGCCCCGATGAGCGGTAGTAAGTGCCGAAAACGCATAGTCCCTCACGACGAAATAAAAAGTTCGCTCATAGTAAACGCCAAAACTACCGGGCTGGCGAGCCCTTTAATTGTGTAGTTGCTGTGAAATTTTTGTTGACGCAATGTGCCTGTTTCCGGGTGTGCGGTTTTGTTCCATACTATTCACTTAATTAGCAAAAAAAGAAGGATAGTCATTTTGGCGGGAAGTAGCTTATTAACATTGCTGGACGATATTGCCACCTTGCTGGACGATATTTCCGTTATGGGAAAACTGGCGGCGAAGAAAACAGCAGGGGTTCTGGGGGATGATTTATCGCTAAATGCGCAACAGGTAAGCGGGGTGCGGGCTAACCGTGAGTTGCCGGTAGTATGGGGCGTGGCGAAAGGCTCATTCCTCAACAAGGTGATCCTGGTGCCGCTGGCGCTGCTGATCAGCGCCTTTATCCCCTGGGCGATTACGCCGCTGCTGATGATTGGCGGCGCTTTTTTATGCTTTGAAGGGGTAGAGAAGGTGCTGCACTCCTTCGCCGCGAGGAAGAAGCACGACACGCCAGAAATGCGCCAGCAGCGTCTGGAAGCGCTGGCAGCGCAGGATCCAAAAACCTTCGAACGCGATAAAATCAAGGGCGCCGTTCGTACCGACTTTATTCTGTCGGCGGAGATTGTGGCCATTACCCTGGGTATTGTGTCTGAATCGCCGCTGCTGAATCAGGTGCTGATCCTCTCCGGGATCGCCATTCTGGTGACGGTGGGGGTTTACGGCCTGGTAGGGCTTATCGTTAAACTCGATGACATTGGCTTCTGGCTTGAAGCGAAATCGAGCGCGGTAGCTAAAGGGATCGGTAAAAGCCTGCTGGTGCTCGCCCCGTGGCTGATGAAGAGTCTTTCCGTGGTGGGGACGCTGGCGATGTTCCTTGTCGGCGGTGGGATTGTGGTACACGGTATTGCGCCGCTGCACCATGCGATAGAACATTTTGCTGCACAGCAGGGCGCCGTGGTGGCGGCCATTCTGCCTTCGCTGCTTAATCTGGTGCTGGGCTTTATTGTGGGCAGTATCGTGGTCGCCGCAGTGAAGCTGGTTGAAAAGCTGCGCGGTACGGCGCACTAATTGTTACCCGCGCCAGGATGCAAAAAGGCCATTCCTCGTCTAAATTGAAACAGTTTCACCCTGATACAGGAGGCAGGTATGGTCTTTTTGGTCAGTGATGAAGTTAAGCCTAAGAAGGGCGGCCCACGTATGATTGTCACCGGCTATTCCAGCGGAATGGTGGAGTGTCGGTGGCATGACGGTTACAGCATCAAGCGGGAAGCGTTTCGTGAAGATGAGCTTCAGCCGGGTGACGGGCGGCAAAAGCGTGACAAGGCTTAATCACTTAACGCCCGGCCTTGCCGGGCGTTTTTATATCAAGTATCGGGTGTAAGGAAGCGATCAGGGAGTATGTGTGCAGCGTGATACTTTTGTTGTAAGACGAACTTTTCTGCAATGGCTGCATAAGCGTAGCAATCCAGGTGCGATTGTTAATCTCTGTTTTCTGGTGGTACTGGTTTTTTCGACCCTCCTCACCTGGCGTGAAGTGGTAGTGCTGGAAGATGCCTATATCTCAAGCCAGCGCAACCATCTGGAAACGGTGGCCACGTCGCTGGACAGACAGCTTCAGTTCAGCGTGGACAAACTGCTTTTTTTTCGCCAGAGCATGCGCGATGCGCTCCAGACGCCGCTGGCGTTTGATGTCCTGCGTGCAGCGGTGACACGCTTCAATGCAGACCGGTCTCGTCCTTTCTGGCAGCTGGCTGTGGATACAAAACGTACGCTGCCCATCAACGGCGTATCGGATGCCTTTGTTGAAAAGACCACGCTGCTTAATCGCGACGATGAACTTCTCGATAATGAAGTGTCTGCTGCGCTTGAAGTGGGGTATTTGCTCAGGCTGGCCTCACCGGTCATGCGCAGCGAAGAACGGGTGGTCTATGTCTCCCGCGCCGGGTTTTACCTCTCCACGGAGACCGCGACAAAGACTGCCGATATTATCCCGCGCTATTACCATCTGGTGACCCAGCCCTGGTTTACGCAGCAAACGGAACGTAACAACCGTGCGCGCGCGGTGCTGTGGTTTATCACCTCGCCGTCAACCTGGACGGGCAACGAGCGCATGATCACCGCCAGCGTACCCATCTATTTTGACCATTACTGGTACGGCGTGGTGGCGATGGATTTTTCTCTCAATACCATGAAACGGATGCTGGCCGACGCGACGGATGACCACGCCGAGGGTGAATATCAGCTGTATGATACCCGGCTCAATATGATTGCCTCTTCTGAAGCGTCCACAAGCGAGGCCAACCATTTTGATGAGCGTGAAACGGCACAGATTGCGCATGCTATTGAGAACAATACCGGTGGCGGGATCCGGCTCGGCAGCCGTTTTGTCAGCTGGGAGCGGCTCGACCATTTTGACGGGGTTATCCTGCGGGTGCATACCCTGCATGAAGGCGTGAAAGGCGACTTCGGCAGCATCAGTATCGTGCTGGCGCTCCTGTGGGCGCTCTTCACCGCCATGCTGCTGATCTCCTGGCTGGTGATCCGCCGGATGGTCAGCAACATGTACACGCTCCAGCACTCGTTGCAGTGGCAGGCCTGGCACGATCCGCTCACCCGCCTCCATAACCGTGGGGCGCTGTTTGAGAGGGCAAAAGCGCTGGCCGGGCAATGTCAGGCGCAGTCGCTGCCGTTCTCGGTGGTGCAGATCGATCTCGATTATTTTAAAAGCATTAACGACCGCTTCGGCCATCAGGCCGGAGATAAGGTGCTGTCCCATGCGGCGGGGCTGATTGCCAGCGCCCTGCGTAAGAACGACGTTGCCGGGCGCGTGGGCGGGGAAGAGTTTTGCGTGGTCCTGCCGGGTATCGGGCTGGAGGAGGCGAGAGCGGTGGCGGAACGCATTCGCTCACGCATCGACAGCAAAGAGATCCTGGTGAAAAAGAGCACGACGTTGCGTATCAGCGCGTCGATGGGGGTCAGCTGTGCGCAGGAGAAGGGGAATTACGACTTCGAACAACTGCAGTCGATAGCGGATGCCCGGCTGTATCTGGCAAAACAGCGCGGCCGCAACCAGGTGGTCTGGGACGATCACGACAAGAAGTGATCCAGCCCTTCATGCCAGCCCGCCGGTCCTGCTTGCTGCGTGTGATACACCCGGGCAGGGTTATCGTCGCGCAGCGTGATGCCCTGGCGGTTAATGCCCTTGATCACTACCGCGAAGTCGACGCTGTCGAGCAGGGGCGCATCATTCGGACCATCGCCCAGCCCGAGCGTCGTGGGCATGATGCCTTCCTGTTCGCGATACTGCGCAATGAGCCAGTTCACCGCCACGTCCTTTCCGCAGCGGGCGTCCAGAATGTGCCAGAAGCGGGCACCCTGCAGGCATTTAAGACCGCGCTGCGCCAGCTCCTCTTCAAACTGCACCATTTTCTCATCGGTGTCGCGCCAGATGAGCGTGACAGAGGCTTCATGTTTACGCGCAAGCGTGGAACGATAGCGGCTCAGCCCCGTCCATTCGCCGATCACCCGGTCATCGACATCGTCAAAGGTGGTGAATTTATACCCTGCCTGCAGGCGGATTTGCTCGATGTACGGGCGAATGTCGCGGTGGAGCATTCCCATAGTATGGCGCTGCGCCTTTTCCCAACGGACATCGGGCTGGATGACCGCGCCGTTTTCGGCAATAAAGGGTAACCCCTCGAGGCCCAGATCCTGCTGAAAATCCTGCATCTCTGCTGCGGTTTTGCTGCTGCACAGAATGAGCGGTACCTGAAAATCCTGCAGCTTATCCAGCCAGGGCATTGCCGGCTGCCAGGCGTAGGTATGAATATCCAGCAACGAACCATCCAGGTCGGAAAAAACCAGCAGGGTGTCCTGCAGGGAAGGTCGTGCAGCTCCCGATTGCGAATAGTGCCTCATCTAAGAATTTTCCTAAAAAAATAGGACTGTCGGAAGGGAAACGCGCGGAACCGATCCCGCCAAACCCGCATTCGACGTACCTTGCTGCTCATAACAAAAATTCACGTTTAGAAAATATAATATTCGCCATGAGAATATATGCTTGTCAGGCAAAATCGTTGAGGATAGTGTTTCAGCTACATCAGATTTCCTGGTGTAACGAATTTTCAAGTGCTTCTTGCATAAGCAAGTTTGATCCCGGCCATCCCCATGACCGGGATTTTTTTCGCCCTAACGATTCGCTTCAGACACGCTAAAGTCATGGATATCAAGCTCGAAGGCCTCGGCCAGTTCACGGTAGGTGTGATAATCCCTGCCGTTAACAATGACCCGGTCAGAGTTGTCATCCGTACGACGAACTTCTGACTCACTGATCTCATTGATGGCGGCCAACAGGGCATCGACATCCACTTCGACCTCGCGTTTGATGGTGTCGCTGTACTCTTTATCGGTCTTCATTTCGGGGTCCTCATTCAACCGTGTCCAACGGTAAGTATAGACTGAACATACACGTCATCCTTCAAGCTGCTTCTGCGTTGGCTGCGTCTGCTCACCCCAGTCACTTACTTAAGTAAGCTCCTGGGGATTCTCAGACTTGCCGCCTTGACGCAACTTGAATGATTTAGTGTATAAAAACGCCATTCGCGTCCGGTGGCGATGTGTGTTTTTGCGTTTTGTTCTACACTGGCTCAAAACCACAGGAGGAACGTATGAAGGTTAACGATCGGGTTACTGTCAAAACGGACGGTGGACCGCGCCGCCCGGGGGTGGTACTGGCAATTGAAGAGTTTAGTGAAGGTACAATGTATCTGGTATCACTGGAAGACTACCCGCTCGGCATCTGGTTCTTTAACGAACTGGGGCATCCGGATGGCATCTTTGTGGAAAAAGCGGAGTAATACGGCGTCGGGTGCCCGGTTGCGTGCCCGACAGCGCCCGTAAAAGCAAAAATCTCTGGCCAGGCCAGAGATCGTGTAGGGTACTCAAGGTCTTATGCAACTAACGCATGTTGACGAAAATCCCGTTCGTCACATTATCGGTCAGGCGGACAACGTGGTAGATCACTTGCTTATTATGGGTTTTAATCTTCCTTTTAATATTTCCTTTATGTGACGAAACGGTTTTCGCTTTAATATTCATCTGGTCTGAAATTTGAATCGTTCCTTGCCCGGCCATCCACATTCGCAGCATGCTTGATTCAGTTCTGCTTAATGATAGGGTGGGTAAGTTAACCGCTCCTACATTCTTAACTTCCTTATTCAAATAATCCCCCAGAATGTCATCCAGCGACTCTGGTTTTATCGATTTAGAACTGATCAATAAATTTTTACGGACCAACAAATACTCATCGAAATGGATATTTGCGATCGCCATAAAAACAATAAACAGGGTTTTAGGATGCTGATTAATGATTTGCTTAATGTGCTGACTGTTGGCTGGATCGTGAATGAAACAGTCCTCATTAATAAACACCACGCCTGGTTTGAGTTCATCACAAGCGGCTGCGAGCTCCTCAACGGTGTGTGCGTCGTTGATGTCTCTCTTTCTTACCCCTCTGCTTGCCAGATACCCGGTTAACCCTAGCCGGGTATAGCTGCATAAATCCATAATGATCGTTGACATGGCATACCCTCACTCAATGCGTAACGATAATTCACCATCTGCCTGAGAGCTCATAAACAGCCATACGGGATGGAAAAAATTAATAAACCTGTGAGCATGACAAAGACTTTCAGGCGGACTCACTATCCCGTAAAGTTACGTATAATTTGCCAGGAATCATCTTAAAGTAAAGTAAATATTAAGTATTGTGAGGTGGTTAGAAACAATTAAACCGCGTCAGATATATCCTGGAAGATGTTTTTCGTGTTTTATTTTAGGAATATCCTCAGAAAGACAATATCAACTGTGAGGACTATTATTTACGTGGCAGCTCGCTGACAATATCCGCTAAGAGGTTGAATATCTCGCCGAATAAATGCTCACAGAAGGGGGCGATAAGTGGCATTAGCAATGACATTAATAAAATTCCCACCGTCAGCGTCAGCGGAAAACCAATGACGAACACCGACAGTTGCGGGGCCATGCGGTTGAGTAAACCCAACGCCAGGTTCACGGTCAGGAGCAGGGTGATGATCGGCAGCGCCAGCATCAATCCGTTGAGGAAAACCAGCCCTGCGGCGCGGGTGAGTGCCAGGAACGCATTGCTGTTAACCGGGTTTTCCCCAATGGGCAGCGTGTGGAAGGTGTCCACCAGCATGGAGATGAGCCACAGATGGCCGTTAAACGACAGGAAAAGCAGCATCGCCAGCATATCGATAATGCGCGCCAGCACCGGCATGTTGAGGTGGCTGCCGGGGTCGACAAACGTGGCGAACGATAGCCCCATCTGCAGGCCGATCAGTTCCCCGGCGGTGCGCACGGCCGCAAAGGCCAGCTGCATGGTAAACCCGACCGCGACGCCAATCAGAATTTGCTGCAACGCCACCCATACCGCATTGGCCGAGAAGATCGGGATATTCACCGGAGGCAGGGAAGGGGCAACGATGATGGTGATGATGATGCCCAGCCCCACTTTGACCCGCTTCGGGATCGCTTTCTCGCTCAGAATCGGGGCGGTGGTGATCAGCGCCAGGATGCGCAGCATGGGCCAGAAATAGACCCCAAGCCACTGAATCCACTGGTCGCTGGTAAAATGGAGCATCGTCGCGTCAGCCGATGATGTACGGCAGATTGGTAAACAGGTTACGCATGTAGTCCAGCAGTAGATTGAGCATCCACGGCCCGGCAACAATGATTGCCACGAACACGGCGATGATTTTCGGAATGAACGAGAGCGTCATTTCGTTAATCTGCGTGGCGGCCTGCAGAATACTGATGATCAGACCGGTCACCAGGGCGACAAGCAGCAGCGGCGCGGCAACGGCAATTGCGATTTTCATCGCTTCCGTGCCCATCATCATGACCGATTCTGGCGTCATTGCGCGCACCTCAACTGTAGAAACTCTGCGCCAGCGAACTGACCAGCAGCTGCCAGCCGTCGACCAGCACAAAGAGCATGATCTTAAAGGGCAGGGCAATGGTGGCTGGCGGTACCATCATCATACCGAGCGCCATCAGTACGCTGGCGATCACCAGGTCGATAATCAGGAACGGAATAAAGATGGTAAAGCCAATCTGGAAGGCGGTTTTCAGCTCGCTGGTGACGTACGCAGGCAGCAGTATGCGCATCGGCACGGCTTCCGGGCCCTGCAGCTCCCCGGTGTTGGAAAGGCGGGCAAAGAGGGCCAGATCCGCTTCGCGCGTCTGGCGCAGCATGAATTCACGCAGCGGCTGCGCGCCTTTCTCCAGCGCCTCCTGCATGGAGATTTTATCTTCACTGAACGGCTGGTAGGCGTCGGTATAAATCTTATCGATAACCGGCGACATAATAAAAAAGGTCAAAAACAGGGCCAGGCCCAGCAGCACCTGGTTCGGCGGCGCGGAAGGGGTACCCAGCGCGTTTCGCAGCAGGCCAAAGACAATGATGATGCGGGTAAAGCTGGTCATCATCAGCAGGATCGCCGGAATAAAGGTCAGCGAGGTGATGAACACCAGCGTCTGAACCGGGAGCGACCAGCTTTGTCCGCCGCCCGCCAGAGGGGTTGAAACCAGACCGGGCAGTTGCGCATAAACCGCAGGAGCAAACAGGCCAACGCCCGCGAGCGTCAGGGATAACAAACGGCGCATCAGGATCTCCCGGAACGCTTAAGCAAACTCTTCATGACGGACTGGAAATCCGCAGGGGTTTCTGCACGCTCATCACTGATAGCAGGGGCGGGCGGCAGTTTATGTAAAACGTTGACGTTTGACGCGGTGACGCCCAGCACCAGCCGTGCGTCCTCAACGTCTACGATGACCACGCGCTCGCGTGGACCCAGTGCTGTACTGGCGCTGACCTTCAGACCGCGCGTCCCGGCGGTTTTACCCGCCAGGCCAAAACGCTTCGCCAGCCAGGCGGCGATAAGAATAAAGGCAATAATACCGAGCAACGCACCGCTCACCTGGAGCAGCGGTGAGCCGGGAACGGCGGAAGGTTGTGATACTGTTGCCTGGGTTTTCATTCTTAACGGCTCAGACGACGCATGCGCTCAGACGGGGTAATGATGTCGGTGATACGCACGCCGTATTTATCGGCCACGACCACCACTTCACCCTGAGCAATCAGATACCCGTTGATCAGGATATCCAGCGGCTCACCGGCCAGACCGTCGAGGGCCACGACGGAACCCTGCGTCAGACGCAGCAGCTCTTTAATGGTCATGCGGGTGCGGCCCAGCTCAACGGTCAGCTTAACCGGGATATCCATAATCAGGTCGATGTCCTGCAGCGTACCGCTGACATCACCGCCGCCTAACTGCTGGAAGACGGCATCCGCTGCACTTTTGGCCGGGGTCGCTTTTTGCTCGTTTAACGCGTCAGCCCACAGATCGTCCAGTGCTCCGCTGTTTTCATCGGACGGATTGTTCATGTCACTCATTTGGGCTGTTCCTCATTCAGCGAATTCAAAATCGGGTTGATCAAGTGCTCAACGCGTAACGCATACTGGCCGTTAATTGTGCCGTACTGACTTGTCAGCACGGGGACACCATCCACATGGGCAATAATGCGGTCGGGTTTTTCTATCGGCAAAACGTCACCGGGTTGTAATTTCAGGATCTGGGATAACCGCAGCGGAATATCGGCAAAGCTCGCCACCAGCTCAAGCTGTGAGTGCTGGACCTGGCGCACCAGGTTTTCACGCCAGTTCTGATCTTCATGACGTGAGTTCTCCAGCGGCGGGTTGACCAGCAGCTCGCGCAGCGGTTCGATCATGCTGAACGGCAGGCAGATGTTGAATTCGCCGGTCAGGTTACCGATCTCCACGTGGAATGGCGTGTTGACGACGATGTCGTTCGGAGAGGTGGTGATGTTGGTAAATTTCACCTGCATCTCAGAACGCACATACTCCACTTCCAGCGGGTTAATGGCCTTCCACGCGTCGCTGTATGACTCCAGCGCCAGCTTCAGCATGCGGTTAATGACGCGCTGTTCGGTGTGGGTGAATTCACGACCTTCTACTTTGGTCGGGAAGCGCCCGTCGCCGCCGAACAGGTTATCCACCGCAATGAACACCAGGCTTGGGGAAAACACCACCAGACCTGTGCCGCGCAGCGGTTTCAGATGGATCAGGTTAAGGTTGGTTGGCACCGGCAGGTTGCGGGCAAACTCATGATACGGCTGAATGCGGATCGCACCGACCGTGATATCCGGGCTACGACGCAGCAGGTTAAACAGCCCCATACGGAACTGACGTGCAAAACGTTCGTTAATGATCTCCAGCGCCTGCAGACGTTCACGTACCACGCGACGCTGGGTATTCGGGTCATAGGGACGAATATCGCTATCGCCGCCAATGCCCGGTTGCGGATCATCACTCTTATCGCTGTCGCCGTTGAGCAGCGCATCGATTTCTGCCTGAGAAAGAATACTGTCGCCCATGTCGTTACCGCAGAATAAAGGCTGTATACAGAACGTCAGTGACTTCCTGCTTAGGTTGGCCGTTCACCAGCGGGGTCGCCAGCGTTTGCTTAATGGCGTCGACCAGCTTTTGCTTGCCTTCATCGGTGGCAAGCGTTGAAGCGTCCTGACGAGAGAACAGCAGCAGCAGACGGCTGCGCACTTCCGGAAGGTAATCGTTCAGTCGGGAACGGGTGGCTTCATCTTTCAGGCGCAGCGTGATGCCGACATACAGCACACGATCCGCATCACCGAGGTTGACGGTGAAGGTATCCAGCGGGAAGAACACCGGTGCCGGCGGAGGTGGCAGTTCGGCTTTGGCCGCAGCAGTAGAAGGTTTCTGCTGCATGCGCCAGTAACTATAGCCCGCGGTAGCGCAGGCGGCGAGCGTGATTAACACCAGCAGCGGGATCCAGATGGAACGCTTACTTTTTTTGGTGATCGCGGAGTCAGTCATCTGATACGAGCTTCCTGTTTCGGTACAGCTTAATATGGTGATTATCCCGTGTCCGGCTGACGTCAAAGCGTGGAAAAGACGGGGATAATCACGCTACCTCTGGCGTTTAGGCGAAGATGTCTACGGCGCGGTTGCCGCTCGCAGCGGATTGCAGGGCTGCCGGGGTCGGCAGCAACTCATCGCTCTCTTCAGTAAATCCGCCATGTTGGCCGGAACGCGACGCCTGCTGTTGCTGCTGGGACGAAGACTGCTGCTGCCCGGCAAAGCTCTCGCTGCTGACGCTACTCTGCGTAAGCTGAATGCCGTTTTCCGCCAGTGAGGTACGCAGTACCGGCAGGGCGGCTTCCAGTGCGGCACGCACGTGGCCGTGCGCAGAGACCATCTGCAGCTGCGCCTGGTCATTATCCAGCTTCAGCGAAATGTGCACCTGGCCCAGATCTTCCGGGTTCAGGCGCAACTCTGCGGTTTGCTGTCCTTGCTTCGCAAACAGCGTAATGTGCTGGCTCAGGTTCTGTTGCCATTCGTGGGTGCCGAGCGGCTGACTCAACACCGGTGCGGTGGCAACGGTTGCGGCAGGCTGCGCGGTGGCGTGGCTGGAGACAATCGGCGCCAGGGTGGCGGTTGGTGTTGAAGACGAAGACGCGCTGGCAAGATCCTGTTTCTCGGCCGCGACGGCGAGCGCTGGCGTCGCCGGTGCGTTGGCCGGCAGGGACGGATCAACGCTTTGCGCCTGCCCGGCGAAAGACGGCTGCGCGTTATCCTTGCCCGTCAGGGCGCTGCCCATTGCGTGTGCAGACGTGCCGTTTTGCGTAAGCGTCGTGGCGGTCAGGGCAGACGTTGCTTTGAGCCCCTCACTGCCCGTGCCTTTCGCCGTGACCGGCGTGGAGGTTTGCTGGTGCGGCAGCATGGCCATCAGCGCGCTTAAGCCCGCCAGCTCTTCTTCGCTCAGTTCGGTTTTGCTGTTATCGGCACTATTCGCCGTGGTCAACGTCTTCAGGGCATCGCCCTTAGCGGCAGGCATCAGCCCGGAGACCAGCGTTTGCAGCGGCGTCGTCTGCGCCGTTTCATCGCCAGCCTGCGTGGATTGACGCGCGAGCAGATCGGCAATTTTCGCCTGCAGGGTGGACTCTCCCCCGGCGTCCTTCGCGACCCTGGACAGCTTGCTGCCAGCCGCCTTCAGGTCGGCCAGCGTCAGCGGCGCATCTTTGCCCTGACCGCTGGCGTCCGTTAACGCGCCCGCCAGCAGAGAAAGAAAGTCTTGCGCACCGTCGGTGCCTTTCCCCGTTTGCATGCCGCCTGACAGGTCGCTGTCGGTCATCAGCAGTTGTTGCAGTGTGATCATTCCGGTTTCCTCATTGATGCGCGCTGGGCAAACTCATCCATTTTTTTCTGATCCTGGCGGTTTTCCGCCAGCGTCGCCGCGGCAATCTGCCGGTCCTGTAAGGTCTGCCAGGCCTGCAGTCGCTGCTTCTTCTCGCGCCAGAAATTCAGCGCGGTGTCGACTTTTTGGGTCCATTGCTGAAGCTGCTGGCGATGCTGTTCTATCGCCTTCTCCAGCGTCTGAATAAACTGCTGATAGTTAATCCAGCGCTGGCTTCCAATGCCCTGTGTCATATCGGTATTGAGGTTGGTGCGATACTCATGCTGATAGTCGATTAACATCTTCAACTGCTCTTCAGCCTGCTGGCACCCGCGTCGCATTGCGCCAAGCTGCAATGCGGCATCATCAACTTCTTTTTCAGCCAGATCTTTCAGCGTTGATAACGCGCTGTTTTGCGCCATGATCGTCGCCCTCCACCTGTGTTACACCTGCGGGAAAATCAGCTCCAGAGCCTGAATCGAATCTTCCCAGTCGGCACGTTCAAATATGCCTTGTTGCAAAAATGCCTCCAGCTGCGGCCACAGGCTAATCGCTTTGTCGAGCATGGGATCGCTACCTTTGGCATACGCCCCCACGCTCACCAGGTCGCGGTTGCGCTGGAAGCTGGAGAGCAGTTGTTTGAAGTTACGCACGCGGGCGTAGTGCTTCTCGGTAATCAGCGCCGTCATTGCGCGGCTGATGGATGCTTCAATATCAATGGCCGGATAGTGTCCGGCTTCGGCCAGGCGACGCGATAACACAATATGACCGTCGAGGATCGCCCGCGCGGAGTCGGCAATCGGGTCCTGCTGGTCGTCGCCTTCGGTCAGCACCGTATAAAACGCGGTAATGGAGCCACCGCCGCTAATGCCGTTCCCTGCGCGTTCAACCAGCGCCGGGAGTTTGGCAAAGACCGACGGCGGATAGCCTTTGGTGGCCGGTGGCTCACCGATGGCCAGCGCGATTTCACGCTGCGCCATCGCGTAACGGGTCAGGGAGTCCATGATTAGCAGCACGTGCTGGCCGCGGTCACGGAAATCTTCGGCGATGCGGGTGGCATACGCGGCACCCTGCATACGCAGCAACGGGGAGACATCCGCCGGGGCGGCGATGACCACCGAACGGGCGCGGCCTTCCGCACCCAGAATGTTTTCAATGAAGTCTTTAACTTCGCGGCCACGTTCACCGATCAGCCCCACGACGATCACATCGGCCTGGGTGTAACGGGCCATCATGCCGAGCAGGACCGATTTACCCACCCCTGAACCGGCGAACAGACCCATACGCTGGCCGCGACCGACGGTCAGCAGGGCGTTGATCGGGCGCACACCGGTATCAAGAACATGTTCGATCGGGGTACGCTGCAGGGGGTTAAACGGTTGGGTGATCAGCGCGCCGGTTTCGGTGGTGTCCGGGGCGGGCAGGCCGTCGAGCGGTTTACCGCTGCCGTCCAGCACGCGGCCCAGCAGGGCAGGGCCGAGCGGGAGCTGCTTACCGCTTTGCAGACCATCGCCGATGATGTTTTTTGCATAGACGCGCGCGCCGGGCAGAATGCCTTCCACCTCTTCAAGCGGCATAAGGAAAAGACGCTGGCCGTTAAAGCCCACCACTTCGCTTTCCACTTCTCGCGTTTCCTGCCCATCCTGACGCTCGATCACGCAGGTGGCTCCCAGAGGCAACTGCAGGCCGGTGGCTTCCAGCACCAGACCGGTGGCGCGGGTCAGGCGCCCATAACGACGAACAGATGGCAGTTGCGCCATCTTCGTTTCAAAGTTATCGAGCGTGTTGAGCCAGCGAGTGAGGCGTGCGGTCATCAGACGACTCCCGGAGCCGCCAGGCGGCACAGTTCCTGCCAGCGGGTGGCGACGCTGGCATCCAGATCGCCTTCATCGGCGGAGACTTTGCATCCACCGTGATGTAGCGACGGGTCACCGCGCAGACGCCAGCCGTGCAGGCTCAGCGTGGCACCGAGACTCTCTTCCACGCGCTGGAGATCGTCCGGATGAACGCGCAGTTGCGGTTTCCCGCTGAACAACGGCTCTTGCTGCAGCAGGCCCTGAATTTGTTTGATCAGCGCTGAATTATCGACCGCCGGGGTCTGGCCAATCACCTGACGGGCCGCTTCCAGCGCCATCTGCATCAACCGGGAAGCAATCACGCTGTCCAGCGCATCCAGGGTATGCTGGAACTCGCTGACCAGCTGCTGCATACGGGCATGGAGAGGCGCCTGCTGCTGGCGCGCCTGCTCAATACCCTGTTCTAACCCTTTCGCCAGACCTTCCTGATAACCCTGGTCATGGCCTTTCTGTCGGCCTTCATTCAGACCCGCATTAAAACCCTGCTCATGCGCCTGCATTTGTAACTGCGCCAGCATCTGCGTGCGCTGTTCTTCTTCGCTCAGTTCAGGCGCCTCGACGTCGGTATCGCCCTCCTCGGGCGACGCTACGACAGCCGGGGTGAATTCAGAGAGGGCAGGGGCCAGATCGTCAGGCGTCCAGCGCTTCCACGGTAGCTCATTAGACATAGGTGTCGTCTCCGCTGCCAATTACCATCTCGCCGGTTTCTGCCAGACGACGAACGATGAGCAGGATCGCTTTCTGTTCGTTTTCCACCTGAGACAGACGCACCGGGCCACGGTTGGCAAGGTCGTCGCGCAGGATATCTGCCGCACGCTGGGACATGTTGCGCAGGAACTTCTCGCGCAGCGGCTGTTCGGCACCTTTGAGGGCGATAAGCAGCGACTCGGAGTCCACTTCCTGGAGCAGGCGCTGGATGCTGCGGTCGTCCACTTCGACCAGGTTTTCGAACAGGAACATCTCGTCGATAATTTTCTGCGCCAGCTCGCCGTCGAACTCGCGAACCGCCGTAATAACGGCTTCTTCCTGCTGCGTTTTCATCAGGTTGATGATTTCCGCTGCCGTTCTCACGCCGCCCATTTTGCTGCGCTTGAGGTTTTGGCCGTCGAGCAGGTTGTTCAGCACTTCGGTCAGCTCCGCCAGCGCGGCTGGCTGGACACCGCCGAAGGTGGCGATACGCAGCATCACATCGTGACGCAGGCGCTCTTCGAACAGCGCCAGAATATCGGCCGCCTGACCACGTTTGAGGTGAACCAGGATGGTGGCGATAATCTGCGGGTGCTCGTCGCGAATAAGGTCGGCGGCACTCTGCGGCTCCATAAAGTTGAGCGTTTCGATCCCGCTGGCGGTATCGCGCGTTTCGAGAATGTCCTCCAGCAGGCTGGCGGCACGCTCTTCGCCCAGCGCCTTGACCAGCACGGAGCGCAGATAGTCGTTGGCGTTGACGTTGAGCGCTGCAAACTGTTCGGCTTCCTGCTCAAACTCCGACAACACTTCGGTCAGCTGTTTGTTGGAGATCTGACGTACGTTGGCCATGGCCGCACTCAGAATTTGTACTTCTCGCTGGGAGAGGTGTTTAAACACCTCTGCCGCACGATCTTCGCCAATGGTCATCAGCAGGATGACGCTTTTATCGGTGCCCGTAAGCGTATTACTCATGTTCGTTACCCATCCACTGGCGGATGACCAGCGCCACGACGCGCGGATCGTTATCTGACATTTCGCGAATGCGCTGGCTCATGACCTCAGCACCCATGCGCTGGTTAGCACGACGCTGCTGCATCTGTTCATCTTTGCTGAGGCGGACTTCCACCGCTTCTTCCACTTCCTGACGCGCGTTCATCTGTTCGCGAGCCGCTTTCTCGGCTTCTGCACGACGCTGCAACTGAGGACGAACGCCCTTACGCCACAGCAGCCAGGCGACAATCAGCACCAGCAGCCAGCGTCCAGCAGATATCAGCTGATCGATAAACGCCTGCTGTTGCCAGAACGGCAGCTCACCGCCGGTCTCATCTACCGGGTTAAACGGTGAATTCACCACGTTGAGGCTATCGCCACGCTTCTCGGAGTAACCCATCGCTTCACGGGTCAGGTCTTCGATCTGCTTCATCTGCTCTGCCGTCAGCGGCAGCGGTTTGCCATTCGGCAGCGTTTTGTAGTTCACCACGACGGCCACCGACAGACGCTGAATATCACCCACGTTCAGTTTCGTGTGGCGGATAGTCCGATCCACTTCGTAGTTGGTGGTTTCGTTACGGCTGCTGGTACGTGGACCGGCATTGCTGGCCGTCGAGGTTGTGGTCTGCTGATTTTGCTGACCGTTCTGCTGATTAGCCGGCGGCGTGGAAATAGGGGCCGCGTTAGCCGGGGCAGGCTGGTTAGAGAGTGCGCCCGGCACGCCGCCTGGGTATGCACCGCCAACCTGTTCGTTTTCGTTAACCTGGCGAGAGCGCATCACTGCCTGAGCCGGATCGCCGTTCGGGCGGTACTGCTCTTCGGTCTGTTCTTTATTAGAGAAGTCGATCTGCGCGGTAACCTGGGCATGGACGTTGCTGTTACCCACAACCGGGCCGAGGATCGCTTCGATGCGGCGCTGGAGGCGCGCTTCCACATCGGCGGCATATTTCAGCTGCGCGTCATTCAGATCGCGCCCGGCGGTATTGCTTTGGGTCAGCAGGTGACCACTCTGGTCAACCAGCGTGACGTTACCCGGCGGTAAACCGGCGACGGCGCTGGAAACTAAATGTGTAACCGCGCTGATTTGCCCTTCATCCAGCGCCCGGCCGGGTTCAAGGTTGACGGTGACGGAAGCCGACGGGGATTTCTGTTCGCGGACAAACAGGGACGGTTTAGGCATGGCAAGGTGCACGCGGGCGCTCTTCACCGGGCCTAATGTTTCAATCGTGCGGGCCAGCTCACCTTCCAGCGCACGCTGGTAGTTCACCTGTTCGCTGAACTGGCTGATACCGAACTTTTCCTGATCCAGCAGTTCAAAACCTACCGCGCCGCCCTTCGGCAGGCCCTGCTGCGCCAGACGCAGACGGAGTTCATGGACTTTATCTGCCGGTACCTCAAGCGCACCCCCGTTATCGGCGAAGCGATAAGGGATGTTCATTTGAGTCAGTTGGGTGACGATGGCGCCGCCATCCTGATCGGAAAGGTTGCTGTAAAGCGTGCGGTAATCAGGACTTTTCGCCCACAACACCATCGCTACAAGGATCGCAATTGCGGCAGCGCCTGCCACGATCAACGGGATTTTAGGATTCGCGCGAAGGCGGTTCATCCACTCGAGTGATTTATTCTGCGGCGCTGTCGATGCTGCTGCACTCATTGCGCACCTCTTAAATCCTGGTGGTTTACGTTATTCGTGTAGAGAAACAAAACTGACTCCCGGGTCGGCAAACACGACAAAAGTTCCATATTGATGGCCCAGCCATTATTTGATGATTCGTGATTTTCTATGGGCCAAATAACCTGGTTTTTTATCGCTATTTACCGCCATTATCTTATTGACAAGCTGTTAGTCTTGACCGCGTAAAAAACCATCCAGGGGAGAGTCATGGCTATACAGGGTATTGAAGGGGTTATCAGTCAGCTGCAGGCAACCGCGATGACGGCCCGTAATCAGAATGTGGCAGAACAGCAGCCGACCATCAGCTTTGCCGGGCAACTGCATGCTGCGCTCGACCGTATCAGCGATACCCAGACCGCCGCGCGTACCCAGGCCGAGAAGTTCACCCTCGGTGAACCTGGCGTGGCGCTGAACGATGTGATGACCGATTTGCAAAAAGCCTCGGTCTCTCTGCAGATGGGGATCCAGGTGCGTAATAAGCTGGTGTCTGCGTATCAGGAAGTGATGGGGATGCAGGTCTAAGACCTGGACGATCTTCGCTGGCAGCCTTAGCGCTTTAATGCCACAATATTTTTTTCTTCGAATGCAGGAAAGATGATGAAAAAAATAGCAATTGCTGGCGCGCTGCTGGCACTCACCGGGTGCGTACAGGTTGATAGCTACAAGGATGTGATCAAACATCCTGTTCCGGCGCATCTGGCGGGATACTGGCAGTCAAAGGGGCCGCAGAGCAAAATGGTCAGCCCGGAGGCGATTGCCACGCTGGTGGTGACGGAGGAGGGCGATACGCTGGACTGCCGTCAATGGCAGCGCGTAATTGCCGTGCCGGGTAAAATCATGCTGCGTTCAGACAGCTATTACAACGTAACCAGCAAGCTGGATATCTACCCGCTGGAGCGCGATGGCGCGGTGCTGGAATATGATGGCATGGAGCTGCAGAAGGTCGATCGCCCAACGGTGGAGTGTGCCGATTACCTGAGCAAAAATCCGCTGGAGAGTAAGCTACCGTAGCTGTTTTTGGTGTTTGCACCCTCTCCCTGTGGGAGAGGGCCGGGGTGAGGGCATCTGGCCGCACTCTTCAAATACTACAATGCATCCTCAATTACCCACACGCTCACGCTTCCGCCTTTGCAGGTAAATGTCCCTTCGCCATCCGCTGCGGTGGTGACCGTTTCTTCACGATTGCCGAGAAAATCACGCCAGGTTTTGTTGCCGTAGTTTTCCCCAAGGCAGATCACCTTCTCGCCATCATCACCGTTGGACATCACCACCACGCAACCGGGATCCTCTTCCGTGCCACTGCGGCTGAATGCGATGCAGTTAGGGTGGTCAAAAAACAGCGTCTGCACGCCGTGGGCAAAGCGCTGACGGGCGAGGATCAGCTCGTGCAGTTGCTCAATCACCGGCATATCAATGTGGTAAGTTTCACCGTCTCCCCCGGTATCGTCATAGCTGGCGCCAAAGAGATCGGGATAAAACACGCTCGGCACGCCATTTTCCCGCAGCAGGATCAGCGCATACGCCAGCGGTTTAAACCAGGCTTCCACCGGGGCTTCAAGCGCCTGCAACGGCTGGGTGTCATGGTTGGCAACCAGCGTCACCGCATGGAACGGATCGGCCTCCACCAGCGTGCCGGTGAAAATCTGGCTCATGTCGTAGTCCCGCCCCTGGCGTGAGGCCTCGTGGAATTTCATCTGCAGGGGGGCATCAAACAGCATCGTTTTACCCTCGACCTGATTAATATAGGCCTGCAGTTTATCCACCTCGTGCGACCAGTATTCCGCGACGATAAACAGCGGCTGCGTCGCTACTTCCTGAACGTGTTCAATCCACTCCTTATAGAACCAGGCGGGGATGTGTTTGACCGCATCCAGGCGGAATCCGTCGCAGCCGGTTTGTTCCATGACCCAGCGCGCCCAGTACTTGATCTCCTCCGTCACGGCATGGTTACGGAAATCGATATTTTCGCCCATCAGATAGTCGAAATTACCCATTTCGTCATCGACCTGATCGTTCCAGCCTTCGCCGGTGTAGTCATTGACGATTTTGAAGATGCCATCCTCATCGGGGTTTTCGATGTGGTCGATGCCGCTAAAGCATTTATAATCCCAGACGAACTGCGAATACTGTCCGGCGCGGGCAGGGAAGGTGTAGCGGGTCCAGGCTTCGCACTCGATGATCTCATCATCGATTTGCGTGCGGTCCTGTTCGTTCACGCGCTGAACGCGAACGTGCTCTTTCTCATCGGCGCCCATTTTGTGGTTAACCACCACATCCAGCAGCACCGCGATGTTATTGCTTTTGAGCGCATCAATGGCTTCCAGAAGCTGGGCTTTATCACCGTATTTGGTGGCAACACTGCCTTTCTGGTCAAACTCGCCGAGATCAAACAGATCGTAAGAATCATACCCGACCGAGTAACCGCCCGATGCGCCTTTATAGGCTGGCGGCAGCCAGATCATATTGATGCCGATTTCGTTAAGATTGGGGGCTAATGCCGTGACCTCTCGCCACAATTCACCGCCTGCAGGGTAATACCAGTGAAAGCATTGTAACAGGGTGGGGTTTTTCATCGTCCGTGCTCCAGAAGCCGTTTGGCTGACTTCTGGAGTATGGATGAAGAAATCATAATTGTGTGTCGCGGGTCAAACTTTCTGGATAAAGAATATTCCCTGACAGCTTTCCATAGGTTGATGTGATGGATTGCTGTTTACCGGTTTGATCAATGAGGCTGCGCAGTTCGTCCATGCGAACTTTCAGCAACGCCTTTAGCGCATTCTCATTTTCGAGGATCATTTCCAGCAGCGCACGCGCTTGCTCAACCTGAGCCGGAGGGCATGACATGATGGGTGTTTGAGAAATCCTTTCCACCAGTTGTACGTAATGCATTTCCTGCTCGATAAGCGCATCCCATTGGCCAGAATGTGCAAGATTTAGCATAGCAATGCTCTGAGCATGTAACGCCTGCCAGTGGATAAGCGCTGCGCTGGGAGTATTCATCAAAATTATCCTGAAATAGAGGACGCATTGGGGCCAATTTGCTTCCACGCATCCGCAATGTTGTTTAATAAACCCTCGACTTCAACAATTGCGTCTACGTCGTTATTGAGATTGGCCAGTAATAAGCGTCGAACCATATATTCGTACAAGGAGAAAAGGTTACCGGACAACTCGCTCTCAACCTCCATGTTCAGTCCTGTTTTAAGTCCGTTATCGATGATGTTAATGGCTTTGGATAACGCTTCGCCTTTTTCACGAATTTGTCCGGCTTCAATGAACAAACGCGCGCGGACAAGGGCGCTATGCGCCCCGTCAAACAACATGACAATCAGCTGGTGTGGACTGGCATTCATGACTGCGCTTTCTACTCCTATCTGCTGATAGGATTGAACACCAGAGGTCTTATACATATCCACTCCTCAATGCGACGACTATTTCTGTGAGAACTGTTGGGTCAGGTAGTTGGCCGTACTGGTCATTTTGGTGACTAATACGTCAAGGCTAGTGAACTGCGCTTTGTAACGCGCCATGGTTGCGTCAATAGAAGCTTCCATAGAATCGTAACGTTCGCCCAGCGTTTTTAGCGTTTTGTTGATTCCGTCTTTCGCGTTCTGGATCACGCCTTCTTTACCGACGCTGGTGCTGAGCATGGTATCCAACGTTTTGTTCATCTGGGTTGCCATACCGGTAGTTTTCCCGTCACCCATAAAGTACTGCTGTACGGCATTAGGATCGTCGGTTAGCGTTTTTTTTAGTTTATCGGCATCTACTTTAAGGTTACCGACAGTACCGTCCGATCCCTTAACCGGATCCTGAGTAATGCCCAGTTGAGCCATAATCTGAACGGAACCGGCCTGTACTTCGGTCAATAGACTGCGCAGCTGAGACTGAATTCCGCGCACGTTCGCATCGCCGACGAGCGCACCGTTGCTGCTTGACTGGCTGCCTGCACCTGCGTCGACAGGA
>NZ_JAMJFW010000058.1:0-25349 GCF_023544405.1 Enterobacter cloacae complex sp. OE43NF | reverse complement strand
GACTCTGAGGTGTCTGTTAAACCCGTGGCGATTCAGATCAGTGACTTCACTTTCTCCGCTTCATCAGGTCGGACATAGTTCTCAGCCAAGATTTTTTTCACATTCTCAAGGCCTTGCATTACAACTTCGTCGTCATCGGACGCACAATACATCCCTAGTAAATACTCCAGCACATAGACAGGGACGTTAGCGCCTTCTTTCAATTGCTTTGTCAGATCTTTTCGAACGACACGGCCTTTAAAATATTGGTTGAGCAATGCGTCTAAGTCGGCGCCTTTTGTTTCAGATGTAGGCATCTGATTTTTTTCGTCTTTATGATCTTGTGAAAAATCAGTTGTCATGTTTCACCCCAGCCTTAGAAAAAATCATCTTGGAATGCCAAATCAATGGTTACCGCGTATTGGCTATAACGGGTTCTCATTTCCGCATTCTCAAGAACTAATGTGTATTGAGCGTTCCTGTCGAACTGAGAGCCAATAAGCTTTAACCGGGCTTCGCGAGTACGCTCATCCATCACTTTACTCACGCTATCAAAGTTAATCGTTTCACGACTGGAGACTTCATTACCTTGTGCATCGACGATATAGACATCCAACAACCGTGCGACAAAACGCTCGCCTACAGGGTCTGTCTGAATAAATCTGACCTTGTCGATATTGTTTACTAATTTGATGGGCTGAGTGGCTGCTACAACACCTACCGGTTGT
The DNA here is from genome assembly GCF_023544405.1 of Enterobacter cloacae complex sp. OE43NF. Classification (NCBI taxonomy): domain Bacteria; kingdom Pseudomonadati; phylum Pseudomonadota; class Gammaproteobacteria; order Enterobacterales; family Enterobacteriaceae; genus Enterobacter; species Enterobacter cloacae complex sp. OE43NF. The sequence continues at coordinate 24,642 of NZ_JAMJFW010000058.1, read as the reverse complement.
TTCTCATGTTTTGCTGCTTGTTCTTTTTGTAGCTCGTGACCTGCCCCCAGGATTAGATACAACCGTCAGTTAGTAAGGTCGGTTTGTTTACCTTCACATTTTCCATTTCGCCACCGTGCTGCAAACTCTGATGGCGTCTGATAATTCAGTGCTGAATGTGGACGACACTCGTTATAATCCTGCCGCCAGTCATTAATGATTTTCCTTGCGTGAACGATATCGCTGAACCAGTGCTCATTCAGGCATTCATCGCGAAATCGTCCGTTAAAGCTCTCAATAAATCCGTTCTGCGTTGGCTTGCCGGGCTGGATAAGTCGCAGCTCCACACCATGCTCAAAAGCCCACTGATCGAGTGCGCGGCAGGTAAACTCCGGGCCCTGATCGGTTCTTATCGTAGCCGGATAGCCGCGAAACAGCGCAATGCTGTCCAGAATACGCGTGACCTGCACGCCTGAAATCCCGAAGGCAACAGTGACCGTCAGGCATTCCTTTGTGAAATCATCCACGCAGGTCAGGCACTTGATCCTGCGACCGGTGGAAAGTGCGTCCATGACGAAATCCATCGACCAGGTCAGATTGGGCGCCGCCGGACGGAGCAGCGGCAGACGTTCTGTTGCCAGCCCTTTACGACGTCGTCTGCGTTTTACACTCAGGCCATTAAGTTGATAGATGCGGTACCCCAGCTTCGGCTTCGCGGAGATATTGATGATCTGTTCGTCGGAAAAACGCTTTTTCATGGGGATGTCCTCATGTGGCTTATGAAGACATTACTAACATCGGGGTGTACTAATCAACGGGGAGCAGGTCAGGCTCTGTGAATAACTCAATGAGGCCTTCGCTTACAGCGGCCGCACGCGTCCGCGTCGCTCAGATAAAAGTAGCTCCCATCGCTTCGCGTCGGGCCCCAGCGGAAGAACTGCATTAGTTACAGCATTCAAAAGAAAATTCATCATAAAACCGGCCCCGGTTTGCCGGCCAGGTGCCCCTCCCCAACACTGAAAAGCGCCGCCGCCCCCGGCCGAAGGCCGGGAGTAGTGTCGCTTTTAATGATGGGTGTTGTAACTACTCTTCTTCATCGCTGTGGGTGGAGCTGCGGTCAGTTATCTGGTACACACTCGTTAGCGGCCCTCCGGCCCGCTAACGCGGAGATACGCCCCGACTGCGGCTGTCGCCTTGTCGGGACCACTCCGACCGCGTACAGAGGCGTCTGAGCTGTTTTAAGCGGGTATGGCTTTGCAGCTACCGTGTTAAGTTCCCTGGTGTCGCTGAAATAACTGAAGAACATCCCCCTAAGCGTCAGCAGCAAGCTGCCGCCGCTAAGGCCCCGGAAATCACGCCCTTTACGTCGTAAACGCCGTAAAGCCCGCTCACCGGGGTTAAAAGGGATTACTTTTACTTCTTCATTGCTGTAAGCGGGTTAAGGCTAATCAGGGCAGGGGGTAGGGTGGCAGAGTTTATAGCCAGGTAACCGGCTACGCCGGGCTTTCGGCGCCATTTGACTCCACAAATTTTCAAAATTCGCAACGATCGAGAACACCAAAGCTATAATCGCAAATATTACGACAATGCCTACTCACTTTTGACTCGTCCTTGATTTGACATAACCTCATGTATTTTAAGGTTTATATCTTTTAACCTGACAGGTTTAGTTAACAAAGGAGCCTGTCCGATAGAGTGTGCATCACTGTATGCGCTGATGAATATGAAAGGCGTGGATCGATTAGGATTCTGACTGCTACTAACAGTTGCATACAGCTCATCACCTGTCATGCCTGGCATTTGTAAATCACTCAGGACAACGTCATAAGGTTTACGCAGAAGCTTTTCCAGGGCTCGTTCAGGCGAGGTTGTAGCCTCGACAATGTATCCAGCATTAGTAAGCAGACTGGAAAGAGACGAACAGGCCATTTCATTATCATCAATAACAAGCAAGCTAAGAACGCCGAAGACATCTCCGGGAGCTGAAGCAGATACCTCAGCTGTTGCAAGGCTGCTATCTCCCAACTTGATAGGTATTCTCACTGTAACAGTTGTACCTACATTTACTTCACTAGATATATGAATAGTACCTTTTAATAGTCTGATTATCCCTGCAACAATAGCAAGTCCCATCCCAAATCCAGGTACAGTGGATTTCGAATCTACAACTCGTGTAAATGGTTTAAATATGAACTTTAGTTTGTCTTTAGGGATTCCCTTTCCGGTATCAGAAATGACAATATTTAATACCTTACCTTTTTCTATAAAGTAATCTACATTAACTTCCCCGCGCTCAGTGTACTTAATAGCGTTACTGGTTAAGTTTTCAATTACTTGATTAAGGCGTAGAGCATCTGTAAAAATCACTGCATCATTATTGTTTTTTATTTTAACTGTGACATCCTTTTTTTCATAAATAGCAATGCAATCCTGCACAGCGTTAGTAACAATTGCTTGCAAGCTATTATAGGTGTTTTTTATCTCTACAGATCCGTTGTCAATTTTTGCAAATTCAGCCAAATCATTTAACTGGCGCTCCATTTTCGAAACAGCAGTTTCAAGTCGTTCTATCTGACCAGATTTAATCCCTCCACTCAGATTATTGGTTACGACATCAATGATAGACACTATTGCCTGTAAAGATGTTCTGAGTTCATGGCCTACCATACCTAAAAATGCATTTTTACTGGCAAAAGCAGCCCGTTCTGATAGTAACAATCGGTTAATTTTACTTATGTAAATAAATAGGACAAAAAGAAGTAAGGAAATCAACCCACCTGTAATAAAAAGCAGAGTCCATAACTGCTGACGTTTGCTCCTGAAATCTTTAAGAGCGTCATTCCTTTGTGCTATTTCAGCCATATCAGCAAGATTTGTAACGGTTTTAGTTAGCGGTTTTATATCAGCTATGATTGTACTTATTTTTTTATAATCAGGGTGATTATGCGAAAGCAGCCCGTCTATGTCTTCAAGCTTTTTGTTTATCGAATCAATTGTTTCTTCATAGCCTTGCTGTTTATATAGAGGTGCAGTCGCCTCACTCTTTACATAAATAACATTCAAACGAGAATAAAGGATATCGAATTTAAGCCTAACATCGTCAATAGTATTATCGCTATTGATTAGCGTGTAAAGCTCATTCAACTGTATAATGAATTTTGCCACTGAGAAACCGTAGTTTTCTTGGGTGCCAGCGACGGTGTATAAAGTTTTCTCCGATAAAAGACTGGTGTACTTAACAACACTAGACACAGTGAATGCTATCAACAAAAGCAGAGCAACCAAAATGATAAAGAAATTTTTTTTCATTTGAGCACCGTAATTTTGTCTATCTGCCAAATGAACCGTGCAAGATAGTGTGGCGTGTTAAGCTCAATATAATATTCATCTAAAGGATATACCAAAAAATAAGGTCCAAAATCCCTTATTTGAAGCCTTTTTCCATCCATTTCTGTAGCCAATAAAATGTTATATTTTTCAACGTCATTCATGTCTACAATGATTTCATAATCATTCAGAGCATGGAATTTTAGCTTTGCTCCATTAGCGCCAGCGAGTTTTAAAACATAACTTAGGTCGACGCCCTTGAATTTTACTTTTTTACCGGTTGGCGTCCAAGGTGTTGTCGTTACGATGGTATCCCGTGGGAACGAATCAAACTGCTTTTCAGTAATCACATAACCTTTATCACTGTTAGCATTAGCGATTGAACCATCTATAACTATATCCCCAATATTGCTATATGCACTAATTGACAAAAGCATTAGGGATAAGAATGAAATTATTTTAACCATAAAGATACTCCCTGAGAGTATTTTCCACCATTTTAACCAGTTGGAAATCTTCACTACTCTGAATTTTTTCTAATCTTTTATTCCCAACATAAATCGACTTACAATTACTGTAATACTTTGTTCTTAATTCTGGCGGTATTGTATTAAACACGCATTCAGTAGGTACACCAAATCCAGCGGCTATATGCAATGCAGAGGAGTCACAAGTATAAACATTGCTAGCATACTTAATTAGCGCTATGAAATCTTTTGTATGGGGTGAATACTTTGATATGTTAATATAATTTTTATGATTCACATCCACGAAACCTAGTACCCTTTTTCCTTCGCGCCTAGAAAGCATATCAACTATGTCATAATAGAACTTCGACGGTATACTTCTTATTTTTGTGCTAGCAACAGGTGCAAAAAGTGTGTAGTTTTCAAAAGCTGGCGCTCCGAGATCAATATTGCCTAACCATTTATTAGATAACTCATTATGGTTAACATAATCAAGTTTCACGCCAAGACCTTGGATAAAATAATCATGCATTTCCATAATATGGAAATCTGGAGAATATAGCTGATTTCCCACATCAATATTCAATGCAGTACAAGGCAATTTCTGAATATGAAAAGGCATGTAATGAAGCTCATCTATGACCGAGGATGCTAATTCATACAGTTCCTCAACATATGACGGTGCAGTCTCCGGTCGAATAATCTTAATTTTAATCTTGGGATTCTTTTTTTTGATTGCTGACAGCACAGAAATCCCGACGATAGAATCACCTAATGTCACTCCCATGCCATTGATCACATTTAGGTGTTCTATTTCAGAGTAATTACTTGAGAATTTTTGTATATTCCAGTTTTTTATAAGACCATTGTTCAATGGTAAAATATTTTCATAGCTTTGCTTCTGATAATCGTAAGGTGCTACGATCAATCTATCGTTACTTATCAAGCTACCGGAATATTCAAGTAAATTTCTCATAATCTATCTGGCGAAATATTTTTCAATGTTAGATTTGATGATGCCTGATTTAATCGGCTTTTCGTATGGTCCCACAATGTCATAATCATGAATTGACTTTACAATTTCATCATCTTTGATACCAGATAGTTGACCTGTAAGAACGATTATCATTGCATTTTTATTTTTTGACGACCTTATAGCTTTAACCAACTTAAAGCTTGTTTCATCACCGATGATCCAGTCCAAAACATATGCGTCATACGGATTTGTTGCGACAGCTTGAGTAAGTTTTTTCAAGTTATCATAAGTGTCTACTTGATAATAATCGTTCGAAAGGATTTCTTTTAAGCTTTCGGTGATATTAGCATCGTCATCAAGTAGTGCAATTCGATACTTAGTGCTGCTAATTACCTTTGGATTTATGACAATACTTTCTATGCTTCGCTTTGATTCATAAAGCAGTTCATCTTTTAAATCATTTGTCGGGAAAATGTTCCATTGGTCAGCTACTTTCAGTGCTGAGTATTCTGTGTTTACTTCCGAACCTTCTGGATAGAGGCATACCTTACAAGAGTGTTCACTGCGGCCATCGTTCCAGATCGCATCTTGAATTTCTTTATTATCCTCATAATAAATACGGAAAAACTCAATCATATCCATGCCAACGGATTGGACTACTTTTATGAGTTGCTGAACCTCCCACTTGGTCGCACCATTCAACTTCTTATAGCCCGCTGATGTAGTGATCTGTAGCACCTTACTTATGTAACTATTGTGCTTTACCTTGGAAATACCTTTTTTGGTCAATACCTTCGCCAGTACCTCTATCACTTTTGCATCATCGAGATCTTGCATTTTTATTACTCTGAATTTGGAGATTTTCTTGATTTTATCCTGCCAGTGTTTTTTTTCAATTTTTTCAAACATCTCCAACATTTTACACTGCTGAAAAAGTCCTAAAAATTGGAATCATTCTTAAATCGATACTGTAAGTTATAATTTTATTGAATACCCAACTTATAAGCGCTATTGTATTAATCAAATCATTAGCTCTTTAATAACCTAGCAGCGGCGTTCCCCGGTCAGGATAAGGAGGTGTTTTCTGTGACTGCGTAAAGAGATGACGTGCCGCGCCTGTAATGGGTAACACTCTCACTCCTCTGTATCGTTAAGCCTCCCGTTTAATCCTTCCCTGGCTCCCACTGTGCACCGCACGCGGGTGGCTTACTCATACCCAGGAGAAACAGCCATGAGCATGCAAACCGTCCGCCGTAAGGCGCTGCGTCAGAATCCTTATTCAACTCTCGGCAAGCCGCCGCTACGCTCCTCCCGTGACCGTATCACGCGTGCCATTAATGGCACCTGGTCGCTCAGGGAGCTGCCGGATAACGTCCGAGAATTGCTAATTGAACGGGCAGCCCTGCGGGCAGAAATCACTACCCTGACTGTGAAAGCGCAAGGACTCAAAAAATCCGATGTATCCGTACATATTGCCGACAGGCTGCGACGTATCGATGCAATCACCTCACTGCTGGAAAATAGGAAATGTAATGCCTGACATCACGCCCGCTCCGGCCTCACTGCTTGAAGCCGTATTCACCCCCATGACCGAGTACACGCACAACGTGTATTCGGTGAAGGGTGATCGGCTGGCAATGACGCTTACAAAAATCGGTGTTGCCCAGGCTAACAGCCAGGGCGACATTCAGTTGTTTATCAACCCGGACTGTGCCACCGGTAAGGTACTGCTCTACAGAAAGGACTGACTATGTTAACCACTGCCGCGTTGTTTCAGCTCGCAATGCAGTGTGCTCCCGCCGTTCACCCCGATACCATCCACGACATCACCCGCACCGAATCCGGCTTAAATCCATATGCCATCGCTGAAATTGTCCCGGTAAAGGGCGGCAGGAGCCGCGTGATTTCTCATCTGCCTTCGTCGAAAGACGAGGCGCTAAAAATTGTGGAGGCCATAAAGCAGAAAAAACACCGTTATTCAGTAGGGCTGATGCAGATAACCAGCACCAACTTCCCGCAGTTCGGCGTAAGCGCCGAATCCATGTTTAACCCCTGTGACAACATGACTGTTGCCGCGAAAATCATCACCGACTGCTATCAACGAGGAGGAACATTACAGCGCGCCCTGAGCTGCTATTACTCAGGCAACTTTGAAACCGGCCAGCGCCCGGAAAGCGCGTTCGGCAACACAAGCTACGTACAGCGTATTGGCTACGTTGTGCCCTCAACGCGGGCAGAACAGCAGACAGCATCTCCCTCATCCGGGGAAGCGCCTGCCGTCCCGTCCGACAACACGGTTTACCCGGATAGCGTCATACGCGGCGTAATTCCGGCACCCGACACCACCCCGACCAGCATCGCTGCTTATCCGCCACATGTCGTGCGCGGCGGCCTCGCTGTGTCTTCTGATTAAGGAAGAGATCATGACTTTACGTACTATCAAAACCGCTGCAACCCGCCTGATTACCGCATTTTCCGCCCTGTCTGCTGTTCCAGCAATGGCGGCCAGCGCTGACCAGGCATTTCAGAAAGGCAGTGACGCCATTAACTGGGTCTTCCTCGGCCTAACCGGTATGTCAGTCGTCACTATCAGCTGTGCGGTGGCCTTTATCGCCTACAAGATGCTTGTTGACGGCAAGGCCTGGCACGATCTCCAGCGCGTGTTCTGGGCGGGTGTCCTGCTCGCCGGGGCGTCCGGGTTCGGTGCCTACTTCGCCGCCTAAGGAGGCAGCATGACCATCCTCAACAAGGCGCTGACCCGACCGGCGGCGCTGTGGGGGGTCCCGCTTGTCCCCCTGCTGTTCACCCTGTGCATCCTTACCCTGGCGGCCGTTTGGTCACGTTTTTACTGGCTTCTCCTGCTGCTCATACCTGCCTTTATCGAGCTGAGACGGCTGGCAAAAGAGGACATTCATTTCTTTGACCTGAAGTTGCTGGCGTTTAAAACGCGCGGCAACCGCGCGGCGACCCGGCATTTCGGGACAAAGGCGCTTGTCGCAAACCAGTACGACGCCATTGACGTTACGGAGTTTATAAAACATATGCGGCTCAACGAGAGTATCCCGCTGTCCCGCTATCTCCCCTGGTCTTCCCACCTGCACGAGCAGGTGGTGAAGAACAAAAAAGGTGACTTTGTCAGCACCTGGGAGATCGGCGGTACCATTTTTGAATGCGAGGATGAACATTACCTCGCCACCCTGGACATGCAGCTCAACAACGTTATCCGCTCCTTTGAGGGGCTACCCGTTACCTTCTATACCCATCTGGTGAGCGACGAATTTACCGACACGCTTGAATGTGAATCCGGGATTCCGTTTTCAGATGAAATCGCGCGTCTGTTTTACGCCTCCCGCGAGGGCAAACCTTTCTACCAGCGTCGCCTCTTCTTCACCGTCTGCTTCAATCCGCACACCGGCATTGAGCGGGCGACCATGAAGCAGAAGTCCCTGGGCGAACGTAAAACCCTGCTCGACAACGCCCTGCAGGTGATGCAGGAGCACCGGCAAGCGATTGGCACGGCGCTGTCACGCTACGCGGCGCGGCCGCTTGGCACTTATGAGGAGAACGGGCACGTGTTCTCCTCCCAGCTGGCGTTTTACAACTTTCTGATCACCGGCAGGTGGCAGAAAGTCCGGGTCACACGCACGCCGTTCTATGACGTGCTGGGCGGCACGGATATTTTCCCTTCCACCGACATTGGCCAGGTCAGCCACACCGACGGCCAGAGCTACTTTCGCGGGCTGGAAATCAAGGATTACAGCACTGAAACCATCACCGGGCTGTATGACTCGCTTCTTTATGCCCGCTGCCGGTACGTGTTCACGCAGTCCTATACCTGCATGGGTAAGGATGAAGCGCGGGGCTGCATCCGCACCATCGAGAAACGCCTGAAGTCTGCCGAGGATGATGCGATCTCCCAGCAGGAAGATCTGAAGGTCGCCCGCGACATGCTTCAGTCCGGCATTATTTCGTTCGGGAAATATCACCAGACGCTTATTGTCAGCGCCCCAACCAGCGAGCAGGTTATCCGGGACACCAACACCCTGGCAGATACTCTGAAGGATCTCGGTTTCATCATGACCCTGTCCCGCGAGTCACTGTCGGCGGCGTCTCTCGCGCAGCTGCCGGGCGTGTATCACCTGCGCCCGCGTCTGGTGCCGGTGAGCAGCCTCAACTACGCCGAAATGGTGTCGTTTCACAACTTTCACCCGCACAAGCGGGACGGGAATGCCTGGGGGGAGGCGATTGCCGTTGTTCCGACCCCGTCCGGGGGCTGTCAGTACGTGAATCTGCACAACAGCCAGGCCGATGTTGACGAGTTCAGCGAGAAGCCGCCGGGTAACACCATGCTGCTCGGCAGTACCGGGACGGGGAAATCGACCCTGCTGATGATGTTCCAGCATCTGATGCAGAAATACCGGCGTCCTGAGTCATTTGCGCCGGGGGCGACGAAGAAGCGCTTCACCTCGGTGGTCTTTGATAAAGACCGTTCGGCGGAAATGTCGATACGCCTCCAGGGCGGCTCGTACTTCCGTTTCCGTTCAGGCGAGAAGACCGGCCTTAACCCGTTTGCGCTCGCTCCAACGAAACGTAACCGCAACTTCCTCAAGAAGCTGATGCGAATGATTTGCACCAGGGACGGCAAACCGCTCGACCCGCGCGATGAAGAACGCCTCAGCGAGGCTGTGGACACCATCATGCTGGACTACCCGCCTGAGCTTCGTCGCAACGGCATCACCCGCATGCTGGAAGTGCTGCATGAAGCCCCGACGAAGGACGCACGGATGAACGGGCTGCGCATCCGTCTCCAGCAGTGGGCGCAGGGCGGGGAGTTTGGCTGGGTGTTTGATAATGACGTAGACACCTTTGATATCGACAATATTGATAATTTCGGCATCGACGGCACGGAGTTCCTGGACGACAAAGACGTGCGCAGCCCGCTCACCTTCTACCTGCTCTACCGCGTGACCAGCCTCCTCGATGGCCGCCGCCTGGTCATTTTCATGGATGAATTCTGGAAATGGCTTCAGGACCCGGAGTTTTCAAAATTCGCCCTCGACATGCTGAAGGTCATTCGAAAGCTCAACGGCATTTTCTTCCCGGCCACGCAGTCGCCGGAGGAAATGTGCAAGCACGAGATCTCGGCGGCCATTATCGAGCAGTGTAGTACCCGCATCTTCATGGCGAACCAGCAGGCGAAGGAGTACGACTACGTGGACATGCTGCGGGTGCCGAAAGCGGTTTACGACATCGTGACCACCCTCGCCCCCTACGCCCGCCAGATGGTGATCATGAAATCCCCGCTGCGGCGTGGTGACGTGCGCCCGTATATCGCACAAATCACCCTCGACCTCTCCGGGCTGGGTCGCTACACGAAGCTGCTCAGCGCCAGTGCGGACAACCTGAAAATTTTTGACGAGATCTGGCAGGAGGGTATGAAGCCGGAGGACTGGAAAGACGAAATGCTGAGACGTGCCGTTTAATCATAAAAGGATAACACCATGAAACTGAAAACCACCCTGACGGCGCTGACCGTCGCCTTGTGTCTCTTTCACGTCCCGGCTCAGGCCGGTATTCCCGTTTTTGATGAAGTAGCCAACGTCAACAGAATACAGCAGTGGACGGAGAAGCTTCAGCAGTGGCAGCAGACGGTTCAACATTATCAGTCGCAGATGAACGCTTATAAACAACAGCTGGCAACGGCCACCGGTATTCGGGACGTCCAGGCATTCCTGAATCAGGCAAAAAACCTGACGGCTGACATTAAAAATCTGAAAAACAGGGGGATTTCCTTAAACGATCTGTTAACCGGCTCCGGCGGGTCTTATGCTGGGGAATTAAACAGGCTGTATGACAAATACAAACTGTTCGACAACTGCCCGGAGAACGCCAGCGAGGCGTACCGGGATAGCTGCAAACAGATGCTCCTCAATCAGGCGGTGGCCGTCGAGGACACTTCTGACATCCAGGAAAAAATTTCCGACACGCTGAGCGATATTAGTAATCTCGCCAGTCGCATCGAGAATGCGAAGGACAGTAAAGAATCGCAGGATCTGGCGAACGTAGTGTCCGCGCGGAGTATCCAGCTGAACGCCCTGACCACTCAATGGGAAATGTCGGTCAAACAAAGTGAGATGCGCAACCAGCTGCTTGCCGAACAACGCCGCAAGGCGCAGGCCGAGCAGATGCGCACAGCTCCAATCGCAGACCTTAACTAACAGGTGACCCCATGAAACTGAAGACACTGACCTTTATTGTTCTGGCCTCAGTGGCCGCGCTTACCGGCTGCGAGGATAAAACCTCCGTAGACTGGTATATGGCACACCATGACGACATGCTGGCGAAATACAGGGAGTGCATTTTTAATCATAATTTTGTGCCCACCGATTGCCAAAATGCACGCTCCGCCCTTCACCGTGAAAAAGCTAAACCTGATGTTGCCGAAGGATATAAGCAAATCCTGAAAGACCTTGATAAAGCTCGCGTGCAAGAGCCTATTGCTGATCTGAATTAGCGACAGGAGAACGCACCATGAGTGGAATATTCGTCGGATTAAACAGCCACATCATGGAGGGGTTTGACAGCGTGCTCACCAGCGTGGCCGCCGATACGGGGGGGGGGATGGCACACCTGTTCTCCGTCGCGGTGCTCTCGCTGTACATCACGTGGCGCGCCTACCAGACGATGGCAGGCAAGCTTGTCCGCCCCTTCGAGGAGATCGTGTGGGACGTGAGCCGGATGCTCATCATCATGATTTTCGTCACCAACGCCGGAGGCTATCTCGATCTGGTTTCGGATGCCATCACCGGCCTGCGGGACGGATTCAGCGGCGACGCGTCGATCTGGGCGCGGCTGGATACGGTCTGGGAAAAGGCTCAAGCACTTGGGGAGAAGCTTTACTCTTATGATGATTCAACCTATGTCGCTCTAAAAGGCACTCTGGCGCAGTTTCTGGTCTGGGCAGGCGTCATGTTACTGGTAGGCATCACGGCCATCATTAACCTGATAGCCGAACTGGTGATGCTGCTGATGCTGGCGACCGCCCCGATCTTTATCTACTGCCTGATGTGGTCGTGGTTCCGGGATATGTTCAGCAACTGGCTCAGAATTATTCTGGGCTGCATCCTTACATCCCTGTTCAGCGGCATCGCCCTGACGGTGGTAATGGATTACCTGGACTACATCCTGGCGGGCGCCACAAAAGCATCCGATGCCAACTACCTGACTCTGGCCGTTCAGGTCTTCCTCGGCACGGCGGGTGCCGCCGCCGTGATGGTCCTGACCTATAAGCTGGCCGAGGCGCTTGCCGGTGCATCCGCACAGGGTGCCGCGCAGGCACTTGCCGCGTCGGGAATAGGTTCAGCCCGTCAATCCGCCTCCTCCGCAGCCGGTGCGGTGGGGGATAAAGCCTCACAGAACCTTAACAGTACCGACAGCGCAACGGCCTCGTCTGCCTCCACGGCCTCCCGCGCCACCGGCGATGCGCGCAGCCGCAGCCGCGCCGCCGTTCAGCGGATGCAGGAACGCTACCAGAGATAACCCAGTCTGACTGAACTGCGGGACGCCGCAACGGCGTCCTGCGGCTTCGTCACGTCTTTACCACAGGAAAAACACCATGAAATACGGCATCACGCTGCTGATGCTGTGCCTGCTTGCAGGCTGCGCACAGCGAAACACCCAACTTCCGCCCGTGTCGGGCAACCCGGAGCCGGTCAATTCCCCGGCCATTATTCAGGAGTTAACCCCCCATGTCTGAACTTACCGCCAAAGCCCTGAGCGACTCGCGCTCGTTTGAGAACGCCATTCTTGAGCGGGATATGCGCATGAAAAAGGCGGGCTGGATCGTGGCGGCGCTCGCCGGTCTGCTGCTCGTCTTCGCCCTTGCCGCCCTTATCCTGCTGCTGCCGCTCAAAACCACAACTGTGGAGCTGTACACGCTCGACCGTCAGACCGGGCGCATCGAGCGCGTCACCACCGTCGGCGAGGACAAGCTGGACACCTCCGAGGTGCTCAATCTCTCGCAGACTGCTTCCTACGTGAAGCGCCGCGAGGGGTACAACTATTTCGCCCTTCAGCAGGACTACAGAGAGACGCAGATGTTCAACAGCGACGAGGTCAACAAGGAATACCTCGACTGGTTTAACAGCCCAGACGCGCCGGACGCTGTGTTTCAGCAGGCGGCCTATGTGGTCACGGTGGAAGTCCTCTCCAACGTACCGTCAGAGGGCACCGGCTCCAGCATGGTGGAGATGCTGCGCATCAAGCGCACCATTCGAAAGGTCAAGGACAACACCGAAACGTATGATTACTGGACGGTGCGCATGACCTACCGCTATTTCCCGCAGAAGAAAATGACGGCCTCCGAGCGCGAGGTGAACCCGTTCGGCTTCATCGTCACCAGTTACCAGCGGTTTAAGGAGAAAAGCGATGAATAAGGTACTGATGTGTGCCCTCCTGCTGACCGCCGCGTCAGCATGGGGTGCGGCGACACCGCGCGGCAGCGCCTATGACAGCCGCATGCAGAACATCCCCTACAACAGCCAGAACACGACAGTGATTAACACGCGGGCGGGTTACATCACGACGCTGGTTTTTGACGCCGACGAGGAGGTGATCACCGCCACCGCTGGTTTTCCGCAGGGCTGGACGATCACACCCGACCGTAACCGCGTGGGGATTAGCCCCGCGCCGGTGAAGCAGCCGGTAACGGATGCGGACGGCAAAACCGTCCAGAAGATTTTCACCCCCACGCAGCAGGACTGGCAGACCAACCTGTTTGTGACCACCACAAAGCGCGACTACAGCCTGATGCTGAACGTGATCGATAACGACCGCGAGGCGGGAAATCTGGCCTTTGTGGTGCGCTTCAGCTACCCGGACGACACCCGCAGGCAGAACGACGCAGCCCGCCTCGCCCGTCAGCAGGAGCTTCAGGCCGCGCAGGAGAAAGAACGCATTCAGTTTGCCCTGAAGAAATCCACTGCGCCGCGCAACTGGAACTACACCCGCAGGGTGGCGGCAGGTTCGGAGTCGATCACCCCGGATTTTGCGTATGACGACGGGCGGTTTACCTATCTCGGCTTTTCACCGCAGAAGCTGATCCCGTCTCCGACGGTCATCGTCGGCGGCAGCGAGCAGGTGATCACCCCGACCTTCAGCACCGAGGGTAACTACCGGGTGATGGTACTGCGCTCTCTTTCCCCGCGCTTTGTGCTGCGCTATGGCAGCCAGGTCGTGGGGATTGAAAACGGCAGTTACGGGAAAGTCACCGTGGCGAACGGCAGCACCGTCTCACCGGATGTGAAACTGGAGAGCAAATGATGAACGAACAGGAAGACATTAAAACCGCCGCCGAACTGGAGGCGGAAGCCCGCGAGCGGGCGCGGGCAGAGATTGACGGCGACAAACCCGCCGCAGGCGCGGTGTCACCAGGACAGCCACAGGTGGTGCAGCACGCGAAACGCCGCAGCCGCCGCACGCTCGTGCTGGCCGCTATCAGCCTGGTGTTACTGGTCATTATCGCCACCGGCGGGGATTACCTGATGGCGAAACTGAAGGGTGATGGCAGCGGGAAAAGCGCGAGCCACGAACCGGAATCGCACGCCACCTCCCCCGCCCGCGAGCGCAATAACCTCGGACGGGATCTGAACCCGCTGGGACAGCTGGCAGACACAACCGGCCAGGAGAAGACCACTCCGGGCGATACCGCTGCACCGCCGCAGGCATCACCGCCCCCCCTGACATTTGATAAGGTCAGCGCCCTGGCAGACAGCACCACAACCACCGCAAGCAGCGCCCCGAAAAGCACAGCCAGCAGTAACGTATCACCTGCGGGCAGCGCGCCCGCGCCAGGCTCTGCAACACCCGCCGGGCAGCCGCAGGATAACGGGCTGGCGCGCATTACCGGCGTGAAGCGGCTCGGTCTCGATCCGGATTTGTACATTCCGGCCGACCGGCATATCCCCTGCGCGATGATGCAGCGCTTTGTATCGGACGTGGGCGGGCGCTTCAACTGCCTTATCAGCGAGGACATTTACAGCGCCAGTAACGCCGTGAACCTGATCCCGGCAGGCACTGAGGCGCGCGGCCTGTACCGCACCGGCACGCTGAAAAACGGGCAGGGGCGTCTGTTCCTCGCCATCACCGAGCTGCGCACGCCGGAACCCGGCCGCCTGGTTATTCCGATGGTTGACAGCCAGGCCGTGGGGGCGTTGGGCGAGAACGGCGTCGCGGGCTGGATAGACAATCACTGGCTGGAACGGATAGGTAATACCCTCCTGCTCGGCACGGTACAGGACTTTGCCGCTGCGGCCTCCGGCTCGTCGCCGGGCAAGGATCGCAACACGGACTACACGGAGAACACCCGCGCGGCCACGGCGGAAATGGCAAAAACGCTCCTGGAAAACAGCATCAACATCCCGCCGACGATGTACCTCAACCAGGGCGATGTGATTGGCCTGGTCACGGGGGCGGACATTGATTTTTCAGACGTCTACAGACTGCGCATGAGGTAAGCGATGGACGATAACCTGACTGATACCCCGTTAGAGGGCAACGTCGCGCTGTCACACCTGCGCGATCTGCTGTTCGGGGACTACCTGAGCCGGGAGGGGCTGACGGAAATTGCCATCAACCGCCCCGGAGAGCTGCACACCAAAATCAACGGGGCGTGGGAAATGCACGCCTCGCCGGTCACGCTGCGCCAGTGCTCGTCCTTTGCCAGGGCGCTGGCCGTGTGGAACAACGACACCATTGATGAAACGTCGCCTATCCTCTCGGCCACGCTACCCACAGGAGAACGCTGCCAGATAGTGGTGCCCCCGGCCTGTGAGCGCAACACCATCTCGATCACCCTGCGTAAGCCGGACTACTTCCAGCGCACCCATCAGTCGTATATCGATGCCGGGTTTTATGACCGGGTGCAGGGTACAGAAAAGGTGGAATCAAAAGACGGGGAGCTGAGCCGCATATACCTGTCCGGGAATATCCCGCTGTTTATGGAAAAGTGCGTGGAGTACGGCAAAACGCTCTTTGTGGTGGGGGAAACAGGCTCCGGGAAAACCACCTACATGAAGATGCTGCTGCACTACATTCCCGAGACGCTGCGCCTTATCACCATCGAGGACAACCCGGAACTGAAGTTTTACAGCCAGAAAAACTACGTTCATCTGTTCTACCCGGCGGACGCCGGAGAGGGCGCAATCGTCACCTCCGACCGCCTGGTGCGCGCGATTTACCGTATGAACCCCGACCGCCCCCTGCTCGCCGAGGTGCGCGGCCGCGAGGCGTGGGACGCCCTCAAGCTGATTGAGTCCGGGCACGAAGGGTTTATGTCTTCCCTGCACGCTGGCAGTCCACGCGAGTGTATTTCCGGGCTGATTGACCGCTGCTACGAGCATCCGGCGTGCCGGGGCATGCCGGTTGACGTGCTGCTGCGCAAGGTACTGCACTGCGTCGACGTCATTGTGAGCGTGGACGTTCACGGCAACGTGCGCCGCATGAGCGACGTCTATTTTAAACCCCTGCACATGCAGGCCATGAAGGAGAGTTTCAATGATGCTGCCTAAACTGACCGGCCTGACGGCGTTTGTCGTCCTCCTGGCGGGCTGTTCTTCGCCGCCGGAGCCTGCGGCCGTTGACTGGTCACAACCGGCGCAGCCGGTAACGACCACCCGGCCGGTATGGGAACCCAACCGTCTTATCGTGGCCTCGCCGGTGACGGAAGGGCACTGGTCGCAGGTGCTTGCGCGTTTTGAACCCGGCGGGATTTACCCGGCCGCACAGTGGTACGCGGTTGCGCACGCCTCGCGCGCGGTAGTAAATGCCCCGGACGGCCAGCGCTTCTTTGCGGCCAAAACCTGGCTACGCGAGGGCGGCTACAAGGGTGTGGTGGAGTTTCGCCCCCACTCCGGCTGCCTGACCTGCGACACCTCAGAAATCGTCTTCTACCGATAACGGCGGCGACGGTCTGAGTCCTTCAGACCGTCACCGGCGTTGAACAACCAACGGGCGTTAGCGCCCTGCTTCCCTTCAGAGGAAATCATCATGAAACACACCGTAATCACGGCGGCACTGCTGTGCGCCCTTACTTCTCCGGCGTTCGCCGCCGATGGCCAGAATGCCGACCCGAATGACCCGTGCGCGATGGTGCTGTGCCTGGCCGGAAAGCTCGACGGCAGCAGTCCCGCCGAGTGTGACCCGATGTACAAAAATTTCATGAGCATCAAAAAGAAAAAAAAGGGGTCGTTTTTACCCGATCACACCGCCGCAGCGCGGCAAAAAAAACTGAGCGCCTGCCCGTCCGCTGACAGCGCCATTGTCGGCAAGATCATCTCGAAATTTGGCCGTATGAACGGTTGGTAAAACGGCAGCCGTAAAGGAGACACCACGTGATTAATCAAACCGTTTCTATTAATAACTTTTCCGGGCTGCTGAAAGATGAGGAGCTTCCTGCAGGTGATTTGCAGACGGTGCTGCTCGTTTTGTCGGAAATCAGCCAGAAACAGGATCATTTTCAGGCCAACACGTCCGAACTCGTCCAGCTCGCCGCGCAGCACTCGCCGACCTTCCAGGCATTACCAGCTGAACGTCAGTCGTTCTTCCGCTCCGTGCTCAGTATGCCGGTCTTCTTTTACACCGTTCCGCTTAGCGACGACGAGGCTGCGGAATGGGAAAAACTCGACGATAAGGATGCACTCGAATGGCAACAAAAACCGGATTTATAGCCCCGCCGTGGCCGCATGTGCGTGGTGATTCCGTTAGCGCCGCGAGCCTGATTTCTCGCATCGAGAAAGAAGCGCATCGCGGCTGCGGCCTGCATTACGAAATCTACCAATATCGCGCCCTGTGCGAATTGCACGATGTTCTGACCAGTCTCAGCGTCCGTGATGCTGAGACGTTCATGACAGTAGCGGCGGATCATGGCTTTAGTCTGTCCGTTAACGACTTTCAGGAAAGTCGAATGATGTACTTCGAAACGATGGATGAAATCAGGAGAGTTCAAGAATGAGACTGTGGATTGCAGAAAAACCCGCAGTTGCGAGCGATATCGCGAAAGCGCTGGGCGGCAACTTCACCCGGCACGACGGCTATGCCGAATCGGCGACCGATATCGTGAGCTACTGCGTCGGCCACGTGCTGGAAATGGTGCCCCCGGAGACGATCAACCCGGCCTACGCCACCTGGTCGCTCGACACCCTGCCGCTGAAGCTGTACCCGGTACAGCTTCAGCCAAAAGCGAGCGTGGCAAAGCAGGCTAATACCCTGGTGAAGCTGATTCGTCGCCCGGATATCAAAATGGTTGTCCACTGCGGCGACCCGGACGACGAGGGGCAGCTCTTGGTTGACGAGGTGCTGGAGTTCGCCGGAAACACCGCGCCGGTGAAACGGGCGCTGATTAACGACAACACCGCGCCAGCGGTGAAAAAAGCCATCAACTCCCTGCGCGATAACAGCGATTTTCGTGGGATGTACCTGAAAGCCCTGATGCGCAGCGCCGGAGACGCGATTTTTGGCTTCAGCATGAGCCGCTGTTACACCCTCAAAGCCCGCGATAAAGGCTATAAGGGCACGATTTCGGTTGGCCGCGTCCAGACGCCGGTGCTGGGTATGATTGTGCGCCGGTGGCGCGACAATCAGGCGCACAGCGAGGCGTTTTACTACCAGCTCGCAGGGCAGTTTATCAGCGGTACGGACGTTGTCAGCGCCCGCTGGCAGACGTCCGAATACGCGCCGGTGGACGATAAAAAGCGGCTGACGGATAAGGCCTGGGGGGAAGGACTCGCGAGGGCTCTGGCCGGAAAACCGGCCAGCGTACTCGCGGCCGCCACAGACCGGGGAAAAACCACGGCCGCGCCGCTGCCGTTTAACCTGCTGCGCCTCCAGGTGTATATGAACCGCAGGAACAAACTGACCGCGCAGCAGACGCTCGATATCACGCAGAAGCTCAAGGACAGTAAATACATTACCTATAACCGCTCCGACTGTTCTTATCTGTCCGATGAACAATTCAACGACGCGCCGCAGGTGGTGGCGGCCTTAAAAACGCTCGACATTTTTAACGGCCTTACCACCGACACGGCGCAGAAAAGTGCGGCGTTTGACAGTAAAAAAGTCACCGCCCACACCGCTATTATCCCGACGACGAACATGCCGGATTTAAGCCGCCTTACCGACAAGGAAAAGGCGGTTTATCTCGCCATCGCGCAGTTTTATCTCGCGCAGTTCGTGGCGAAAAAGCGCTATGACGAGTCGATCGCGGAGATTAAATGCGGTGACGAAATGTTTAAAGTCTCGGCGCGTAAAACCACGGATGCGGGTTTTACGACGTTCCTGAACGACGCGGAAGAAGACGACGAGGAGGACGAAAACAGCACCGCGTTTGAGGCCATCAGCCGCCTGCAAACCGGGGCGACATTAACCTGCCGCGAGGTGGTGATTTCGGAGAAAAAAACTAAACCGCTGCCGCTGTTTACCGAGGCGACCCTGCTCGCTGCCCTCGTTCGCGTGGCCGATTTTGTCGCCGATCCGCGCATTAAAAAACTGCTCAAGGAGAAGGATAAAGACAAAAAAGATGAACACGGCGGCATCGGCACACCGGCGACCCGCGCGGCCATTATTGAGACGCTGAAAACCCGCGATTACATCACCGTGGAAAAGGGCAAATTTATCCCAACTGCCGCCGGGCTGGCGTTAATTGATGCCCTGCCCGACTCGGTGACGCAGCCGGATATGACCGCCGTTTGGGCTGAAAAACAGGCGGCGGTTGAAACCGGCGAAATGACCATCGAGCGCTTTATTGATGGTCTTTACGCGGAAGTTTCCCGCCTGGTTGAGAGCGCCGATATTGCCATCAGCGCGACGGAAAAACAGCCCGTTAAAACGGCGCTTAACCGCCTCGCGGTTAAATGTCCGTCGTGCGGTTCTGAGCTGGTTATGACGCCGAAAACCTGCGCCTGTACGGGCTGTCAGTTCAAAATATGGCTGGAAGTGCGCGGCAAAAAGTTGACGGAAAAACAGGCCGAGAAGTTAATCGGCAAGGGCAAAACCGACGTTATTAAAGGTTTTAAATCGAAGAAAAACGACGACACCTATTCGATGATCGTCACGCTGAAAAACGTGCAAACCGGGGAACTCGGTTTTGAATATCCACCACGCGATCCGCTGAAAGGATTGAACGTATCTATGCCGAAGGAGCTGAAATTATGAACCGTATCCAGGACGAATTAACCTCAGAGCGCGCGCTGAAAAAGTTTTTACGTGAAAGTGATTTTGCCTTTCTGGAGATGCTGAGCGCACGTATTTCAGTGGCACTTGATGAAAAGCGCGCAGAGCATATCGAGCAGGAAAAGCTACGCCGACAGCGGGAAGAAAAGCGCAATGAATTGCTGGCGCTGATTGAATCGGAGGGCTTTTCACCGACAGAGCTGGTTAGTACAAATCCCGCCAAAAAGTCGGCAAAACGCAAAGCTAAATATCAGTATTTTGAAAACGGCGTGCATAAAACATGGTCAGGCGTCGGACGCGTGCCGGTTGTAATTCAGCAAGAACTTGACGCCGGAAAACCTCTTGAATCCTTCCTTATTACCACCGACTAACAACGGCACCGGGTCGGTTTTGACCTGGCTTTTCAGGCTTCGAAGACTGGCGAGCATGGCGATTCAATTTTGAAAAAATTGCTAATCGACAGGCCGCCTGAGTCTGCGAAGTGGCAGGAGGCGAGTAAATTCAATTTCGAAGAAATTGCTAATTTGCGTCGCCGATTCCACTTTTTGAGCGCTCACCCCAAGTGAGCCGAAAAAAGCCGGGGGGGGCCGAATAAATTTTGCCGCCCCAGCGAGCAAAAAGACGCGCCCACGCGTCGGTTTATTTGGGGGGCTTGCCCCCCACACCGTCGTGCCTAAGTCTCCGGCCAAAAGCCGGTAGCGTGGCGCGACCACCCCCTAAAAAGCCTAGTTTCCCTTTAATTCGTCTTGTGAGGAACGAACAAGGCGAAGAAAAGGGCTAAAACAGGCGTCTTTTAGGGGGTGGTCGCGCGTAGCGCGCGACGGTGTGGCCTCTTTTGACCTTGGGGGTTTTGGCCGGGCGTTCAGCCAGGACATTACCCCCATGCGACATGCAGTAAGGGCGTCCAGCCCGCGCGGAATGCCGCACGCCGTTAGATCGCGGGAGTGCACCTCCTGCGATCATGGCCGCTTAGCGGCCACTTCTTTTGCAGCATGTAATCGGTCAGTCAGAACGATCACAACCTGTGACCGTTCTGACTGACCGATAGTGCTGACCGATTTTAAGTGAAGGAGAATATCGTGATATTCGACAAACTGAATCATTTGCTGTCGCCGATAGCAAATGCCGTCCTGGCCTTTATCGCCTTTTTGCAGGCGCATCAGCTGGCGTTAGCGCTGCTGTCCGGCGTCATGCTGCCTTTTATATTTTCTGCGAAACACGGCGGTCAGGAAAAGCCGACGTTTCTGCAAAGGATCTTAATTCTGCTTTCCATGATCTGTTTTGTTTTCGGCTCGATAGCGCCGGTGGCCGTCTGGTTTTTACAGCGCATTTATGGCCGGGAAGATATCGCCAGCCCGCCGCTGCTTACCTGGACAATGGCGCTGCTGTTTACCGTCGCCGGTTTTATTCTGCACGTGGTTTTACGGCGTCTGATCTCGCCTGAATTTGATAAGGTCAAACGCGGCATGGTGAAAAAAACCAGCATGGAGCGCGACCGCAGAACCGACGTTCGCCGGGTAAAAGAAATTTTACCCGTCACCACCGAATACGATCCGATGGATTACATCGATCTGAATAAGGGGATTTTTATCGGGCTGAGCCGCGAGGGTGAGCCGCAATATATTCCGTTAAAAGAATGGCAGACCCAGCACGCCGACATTATCGGCACCACTGGTGCCGGTAAAGGCGTCGTAACCGGTATTCTGCTTTATCAGAGCATCCTCGCCGACGAGGGCGTTTTTGTTCTCGACCCCAAAAACGACGAGTGGGCACCGCACCTGTATAAAAAAGCGTGCGCAGACGCCGGAAAACCCTTTGTGCTTATCGACCTGAATAAACAGGAATACCAGATGAACCTTATCGACGGTATCACCGCCGACCATCTGGAGGAATTATTCGTGGCCGGTTTCAGTCTGGCGGAAAAAGGCGAGGCGGCGGATTTTTACCGTATCGACGACCGCAAGGCGGCGAGAACGGCGGCGCAGTTCGTGAAGGATAATCCGGGCGCAACCATCCGGGATATTTATAACGGCGATTATGTCCAGGGCATTGGGGAAACAATTAAAGCCTTTCACGGTAAAACCGAGGAGCTGGCGATGCTCAACAGCATTAACGCTCCAGGCGGTTTTGCGCTGAAGGAGATTTTCGACAAAGGCGGCTGCTGCTACATCATCGGCTCGATGCGTAACTCTAAAATCATTACCGCGCAGCGTATGATTTTAGTGCGCCTGTTCCAGCTCGCGGAATTGCGCGACCGCGTCGCGGGGAATATCCGCCCCATCGCCATCTTTAAGGACGAGGTTAAATATCACCTGTCCAAACCGGCGCTCGAAGGGTTAGGCGCGGCACGCGATAAAGGCGTCCATATATTAATGGCGCACCAGTCAATTGCCGACCTGCGCGACTGTCCGGCGGATTTAAACGGCGACGCCGTGGTTGGGGCGGTCGTGGAAAACTGCAAGTTTAAGCTGGTATATAAACTTCAGGATCCGGACACCGCCGAATGGATTGCGCGCATGTCGGGCACGATTTTAGTCGATGATGAAAGCCGGAAAGTCACCACCACGGCGGTGCTGACAGAAAAAGTCGATAACGAGCGCATGCTTCGCCAGGCGGAAAGCTATTACATCGACAGCAATATGCTCCAGAACCTGCCGAAGTTCGTCAGCTATATCTTCAGCCAGAACGCGCTCGCGTTTCCGTCGTTAATCTCACCGCTCAAGGTTAAAAAAGCCCCACTGGAGCTGTTTACCCTGCCGCCGGTCGCAGTCGCTACGGTGGCAGAAGTTAAACCGGTGCTGGATCTGGATTTTGATAAAACGGCTCCGGCAGTTCCGGCACCTGACATTATTCCGGTCAGCGCAACAACCACCAAAAAACCCTCAGCAACGCCAATCCCCACTCCGCCGGTGCAGCCTGACGAGGAGTGGCTGATGGCATCACAGCCCGCTCCAAATGACGAAATACATTCGTTGCTGGATTTATAAAATAAGGAGTTTCTATGCTTATTTCGTCGTATCAGGAACGTTATGCACGCAGCACTGAAAAAATTCGCGTACTGCTGAATTTTCTTAAGGAGGAAACCTACAGCGATTTTCAAATCATAAAGCTGCTTTTTGATTTTAAATCTGACCGCCCCCTCTACCGGTTGCTGGAGAAGGTGGAGAAAATGGGGCTGATTCAGAAGCACGTGCATGAATCCCGCGCGTCCAGAATATCCCTGTGGGGCATTACCGCCGACGGGCTGGCCGTGATCCTCACGGCGGACGACAACATAATGCCCGCCCGCTTTGAACCCTACCGCCTGACCGGCTGGTCACTCGACCATCACCTTGATAACCAGCTCGTGCGCCTTACGCTGGAGAAGAACGGCGCGACAGGGTGGATTAACGGCGACCGTTCAACGTTCCTCAGTCAGTACAGCGTCAAACACCGTCCCGACGGGCTTATCAGCCTGCCGGACGGCAGGCTGATCGCCGTTGAAACCGAACGACGTATTAAAACAAAGGCGCGCTATCAGTCCATCATGGCGAGCCACTTGCTGGCTATCAGCGATAAAAAATGGCGGTACGCGTTTTACGTCGCCCCGGACGAGGCGAAAAAGCGCGCCCTGAAGATTATTTTCGACAGCATCGCCAGCGTGATCGTGAAAAACCAGCATGTGCAACTGGAGGCAAAACACCGCGATGTCTTTCGCTTTTATACCCTCGACGAACTGAAAAGCCTGGAGCTGAACAACTATGCGTAAAATCGCCCTTCTGGTGCTAGCCGCCGCCCTTTGTGTGCCTGTTTTATCCACTGCCGCGCCCGTCCTGACGGCGGGTTTTTCGCCGTCCGACGGGCGCCCTGCCCTTGAGGTTGTGCTCGGCGCCATAAACAACGCCAGGCAGAGCATTGACGTCGCGGCCTACAGCTTCACCAGTAAGCCGGTCGCGACGGCGCTCGCAGGTGCTAACCGGCGCGGCGTGGCCGTGCGCGTGGTGGCCGACGAAAAGGCCAACAGCGACCGCTACACCGCCGTGACGTATCTGATAAACCAGGGCGTGCCGGTGCACCTTAACGGCCGTTACGCCATCATGCACAACAAGTTTATGGTGATCGACGGCAAAAACGTCCAGACCGGGTCGTTTAACTACACGGCCAGCGCCGTTTCGCGCAACGCGGAAAACGTGCTGCTGATCGAGGACGCGCCGCAGCTGGCGGAGGCGTACCAGCGAGAATTTAAACGCCTGTGGGATGAGGGCATCCCGCTGAATGCCCTGTACTGAATCAGCCCCGTCTGCGGACGGGGCTTTTTTTTTACTCCACTTCCAGCCAGGCTTTGCGTCCTTCAAGATGCAGCGCTTTCAGCATGGCGATCACGTCTTCTGCTGAACGTCCGCCATAGTTGAGACGGGTCTGCTCCCCTTCAAACTCCACCACGATAATGGTGTCCAGCGTCACCGACAGCAGCTCGCGGAGATCACGTAGCGTCTGCCCTGTACTGCGTGAATGCATGCACTGGGTTATCCGGTTGGCCGCCTCCTGGCACAATCCCTCTACGGCCTCGCGATATGCCAGACGCTGATCGAGGTTGCCCTCGATGTCGCTGATCAGTTTAACCACCGCCGTTTTGACGGTTTTGATTTCAGGAAATTTCGTTTTTGGGGAGCCTGACTGCTCCAGCGG
>NZ_JAMJFW010000057.1:0-26112 GCF_023544405.1 Enterobacter cloacae complex sp. OE43NF | reverse complement strand
TTTTCAGGATTTTTTCTCTTCAACCGACCGGGCTGTTTGTGAAGTGATTCACATCCGCCGTGTCGATGGAGGCGCATTATAGGGATCCCATTTTTTAGCACAAGTATTTTTTAGATCTTTTTTTCTGACTGATGATTTTCCGCGCTTTTCGCTGAAATCCCGCCCGATCTGCTTAAATATTGACGTATTTTGCCTTGCCTCGATCCAAAAATATGATCAAAGTCTTCTGTATAGCGCTCATCTGTCGAGGTAGATATGTCTGCAGTACTACGTCCGTATAAAGATCTGTTTCCACAAAAAGGCGATCGCGTGATGATCGATGCCAGCAGTGTGGTCATTGGCGATGTCCGAATGGCCGATGATGTCAGCATCTGGCCGCTCGTTGCGATCAGGGGAGACGTTAACTATGTGGCAATTGGCGCACGCACTAATATTCAGGATGGCAGCGTGCTGCATGTCACCCACAAATCCTCATATAACCCGGACGGCAATCCACTTGTTATAGGAGAAGATGTTACCGTCGGTCATAAAGTCATGCTTCACGGCTGCACTATCGGAAACCGGGTGCTGGTTGGCATGGGATCGATCCTGCTGGATGGTGTCATCGTAGAAGATGATGTGATGATTGGTGCCGGGAGTCTTGTCCCTCAACATAAACGGCTCGAAAGCGGTTATCTCTATTTAGGCAGCCCGGTAAAGCAGATCCGCCCCTTAACAGAAGCGGAAAGAGAAGGTCTGAAATATTCAGCGAATAATTACGTGAAATGGAAAGATGAGTATCTGGATCAGGGCAGCCAGACCCAGCCCTGATCGTCTTCCTGCTGATCGCGGATCAAATCGCTGGCTTCTTCTTCAAGATCCCAGCGATTTTCGCAAAACACCTCTAATGGATTTGAGCCACCAAAGCGGCGCTTGAGCGTTTCACCGCTAACGGCACATGTCAGTTGCATCCCATGCACGAGCACCGGGAAACAGACCGCTTGCTTACTCTCATCCCACTGTTCTCTGTCGGGAAAGTGAATCGCCTGGTTCACGCCGTAAGTTCCTGTTTCAGCTTTTCAATGACAGGTTCGACATCAGGTAATACACCGTGCCAGAGCAAAACTGCATGCGCAGCCTGCCCCACCAGCATGCCCAGGCCATCAGCCAGCTGTTTCGCGCCGTGTTGTTCACACCAGCTGAGGAAGGGAGTTTTCCCTTTCTGATAAAACATGTCGTAGCAATAGAGGTGGCTGTTTACCAAAGAGGACGGGATCGCCGGTACTTCCCCACCAATGCCGCTGGAGGTGGCATTAATTATAAGATCAAATTCATGGCGGATAAGATCATCAAGAGCCACCGCGCTCACGCTGCCAGTATGTGCAAACAACGCCGCCAACGCTTCCGCCCGGGAAAAGGTGCGATTGGTTATGGTCACTGCACAATCCAGTGAAAGGAGCGGTAACAGTACGCCTCGCGATGCCCCACCAGCACCAATCAACAGAACCCGGAACCCGGGTTTGATAAATGAGAGTCTTTCCAGATCGCTAAGTAAGCCGATTCCGTCAGTGTTGTCACCCAGAAGGCGTCCATCCTCCAGCCGTTTAAGCGTATTCACGGCACCCGCAAGAGACGCGCGCTCAGTTAATTCATCCGCACGTTCAAAGGCTTCTTCTTTAAAAGGCACCGTCACATTGGCACCTTTACCACCCGCGTCAAAAAAAGCATTCAGGGTAGTAACAAAGGCATCAACAGGTGCCAGCACCCGGCCATAGGGATGATCAATCTGCAGTTGTTCAGCAAACTGCTGATGGATCAGCGGCGACTTGCTGTGTGCGATCGGATTACCAAAAACGGCATAGGTTTCCATCATATTACCCCTGGCGAAAACGTTCGCCGGTCAAGGCGTCGCGGATTTCCGACGGATTAAGACGACCTCCGGTTTCACCGACGGCTACCGGGAAGTCATTCCCGAACTGCGCCAGCACCTCTTCGGTGCTCCGGCAAGGAGGCTGCCCGGTAAGGTTGGCACTGGTTGAGACCAGCGGTTTACCAAACGCCAGACATAGCTCTACCACCAGCGGATGATCGGTGACACGGACAGCGAGGGAATCGAAACGCCCTGTTAACCAGCGTGGCGTAGTTGGCTGCGCCGGGAAAACAAAGGTCACCGGCCCTGGCCACGCCGAAAAGATGGTATCCCGTTGTGCTGGCGTGAGCATGGAATCATCAATATAGGGTTTAAGCTGCTCATAATTAGCAGCGATCAAAATCAATCCTTTTTCGACAGGTCTCTGTTTTAGCGTAAGTAAGCGATTCACAGCTGTCTCGCTGTCAGGATCGCAACCGACCCCAAAGACAGCTTCTGTTGGATAGGCGATGACTTCTTCATTTTTCAGGACCTCCACTGCGTGCGCAATGGCTCCTGTTGGCAGGTTATTATTCACTGATTTCATCCGCCGAAACCGGCTTTCCACATTGTTTACTGGCGCAAAAGCGTTTCATACCTTGCGCCGTTTTCTTCTCTATAAGTAACGGATAATCGCAATGAGGGCAGGTACCCGCTACCGGTTTGAAATTGATAACGAACTGGCATTCAGGATAACGATCGCAGGAATGGAAGGTTTTACCA
This sequence comes from Enterobacter cloacae complex sp. OE43NF, assembly GCF_023544405.1. Taxonomy (NCBI): domain Bacteria; kingdom Pseudomonadati; phylum Pseudomonadota; class Gammaproteobacteria; order Enterobacterales; family Enterobacteriaceae; genus Enterobacter; species Enterobacter cloacae complex sp. OE43NF. Next base: position 23,501 of record NZ_JAMJFW010000057.1, on the reverse strand, counting down.
AAACGAGAACGACGCTGTACCAGTTGTCCGCGCTGGCACTGGGGGCAGGCGATTGCCGTTTCATCTGGCTTATCAATTTGTTCCGTATGTTCACATTCAGGATAGCGACTGCAACCAATGAACATACCAAAACGGCCCTGCCGTAACGCCAGTTCGCCTCCACACTTCGGGCAAAGCTGCCCCTCCAGAATTTTAACGATATGTCCGTCCGCCTGGCTTTTCAGGGGACGAACATAATCACATTCCGGATAGTGTGAACAACCGAGAAACGGACCGTGTTTCCCGGACCGAATGACAAGTTCAGCCCCGCACTGTGGGCAGGGCTCGTTTTTATGCACCGTGAACAGTGCTGATTTGGCCATAACAACTCTTGGTGCTGCACATTGAATTAGTGCAGCATACCTTCATTCACTTCAAAGAGTAATTCTTCCATTTGCTGATAGGCATTTTCACAGCCTGGAATATTAAACAGAACCATCAGGATCACCCACTTGAGGTCATCCAGTTCGAACTCTGCCGTATCCAGCGCCATAACGCGCTCTATCACCATTTCTCTTGTTTCGAGGTTTAGCACCTGAATCTGCTCAAGGAATAAGATGAATCCCCGGCAGCTGGCGTCCAGCCTTTCACACTCTTCAGCGGTATAAATGCGCACAGACAATGGGTCAGAAGCAAGCTGCATCGGTTCGGCAAGGCCTTCCTGATAATCAGCCAGTTTTTCCAGCCACATCAACGCATTATAAATATCTTCCCGTTCAAACCCCGCATCGGTAAGATCCTGTGTCAATTTGTCCTGATCCACTCGCATTTCTGCTTCGTTATGGATGTAAGTCTCAAACAAATACATCAGTACGTCGAACATGGCTTGCCCTCCTTAATCGGACATAGCCGCCGGGTACAGCTGCGATCCACCCTGCTAACTCCAGTTCGAGTAGCTGTGCTACCGTTACTGGCACAGGTTGGCCGGCACGTTCAGCGACAACGTCAACAGGTGTTACCTCATCTCCTACGTTAGCCAGGAGGCTGGGAAATGGCAATGCCACCTTCTCCTGATCTGATGAAAAATGTCGCTTTTCGGGTTCGTCTGTTAACCAGTGCAAGCCATATTGCAAATTTTCAAGGATGTCCTCGACGCTCGTCACAGGCGTTGCTCCCTGCTTGATGAGCCAGTGGGGGCCCTCACACCCCGGGTTACCTATCGGGCCAGGTAAGGCAAAGACTTCTCGCCCCTGTTCTAGGGCATACCGTGCCGTAACGAGTGAGCCGCTTCTTAAAGCGGCCTCCACCACCAGCACGCCCAGACTCAGACCGCTGATGATTCGGTTACGACGTGGAAAATTTGCCGGCCAGGGCGGCGCTGACAGCGGGAACTCCGACACAATAGCCCCCTCTGATTCGATAAGCCGTGCAGCCAGAGCCTGATGCCGACGGGGATAAATGCTAAAAAGCCCGTTTCCAAGCACCGCGACACTTCGGCCTTTTACAGACAGCGCGGCGTGGTGAGCGACGCCGTCAATACCGCAGGCCAGCCCACTGGTGATCGTGAAACCACTTTGTGAAAGTTGTTCGCACAGGATTTTCCCCCATCGCTCACCGTACCAGGATGGCGCGCGGCTACCCACAACCGCCAGTTGAACGGTAATAAGGGCTTCAGGATTGCCTTTAATAAACAATGCGCCGGGGTAGTCAGGGATCGTGCGAAGTAAAGGGGGATAACGAGGATCATCCGCCGTCAGCAGATGGTTCTCCGGCTGTTCAAGCCACGCCAGATTTCGTTGCAGTTCATTTTCATCAAGCGCAAAGAACTGTTGAGCCTGTTTTGTTGACAGCCCGGCATCTCTGACAACGGCATCATCAATCCTTGTCTGCATAAGTAGTCGCGCTGCCGCTGCGAGCATCTGATCACCACACAGAGAGCCTGTGTGGATTAGCCGTAACCATATCTCCGTGGACGTCATCCTATTCCCTGCCATAAGCAGCCTCTGCAATCATTGCGATTGGTCACGGATGCTGTCAATCGATGGGGGATTTGTCTAGAATAGAGATAGTATTCTTATCAACTCCTGAACACGACTCTGGAAATTTATGGCAGTTTTGCAAGTGTTACATATTCCGGACGAGCGCCTTCGCATCGTCGCTGAACCGGTCAAAGAAGTGAATGCAGAAATTCAGCGTATCGTTGATGATATGTTCGATACCATGTACGCCGAAGAAGGCATTGGCCTTGCGGCAACTCAGGTGGACATTCACAAGCGTATTATCGTGATCGACGTTTCTGAGAATCGCGATGGCCGTCTGGTACTGATCAACCCTGAGCTGTTGGAAAAGAGCGGTGAAACAGGTATTGAGGAAGGTTGTCTGTCCATTCCTGAACAGCGTGCTTTAGTTCCACGTGCCGAAAAAGTGAAAATTCGCGCCCTGGATCGTGAAGGCAACCCGTTCGAACTGGAAGCAGACGATCTGCTGGCGATTTGTATACAGCATGAGATGGATCACCTGGTCGGTAAACTGTTTATCGATTACCTCTCACCACTGAAGCAGCAGCGTATTCGTCAGAAAGTAGAAAAACTGGATCGTTTGCGCTCCCGCGCATAACATCCCCCCGGATACAAGGATCATCGTGTCTAAAACACTACGTATTATCTTCGCGGGTACCCCTGATTTTGCAGCGCGTCATCTTGACGCGCTGTTATCTTCTGGCCACCAGGTTGTTGGCGTGTTTACCCAACCGGATCGCCCGGCAGGCCGTGGTAAAAAGCTCATGCCCAGCCCGGTGAAAGTGCTGGCAGAAGAACATGGGTTACCCGTTTACCAGCCCGCATCCTTACGACCTCAGGAAAATCAGCAACTTGTTGCCGATCTCAATGCTGATGTCATGGTGGTGGTGGCTTACGGCTTAATTCTGCCAAAAGTCGTGCTTGATATGCCTCGTCTGGGGTGTGTCAACGTACATGGTTCGTTGCTTCCACGCTGGCGTGGCGCGGCACCGATCCAGCGCTCGCTGTGGGCGGGTGATGCTGAAACCGGCGTCACCATCATGAAGATGGATGTAGGTTTAGACACCGGCGACATGTTGTATAAACTGGCCTGTCCAATTACCGCCGACGACACCAGTGCCACGCTGTATGACAAACTGGCGGATCTGGGTCCACAAGGACTCATCAAAACCTTGCAGCAGCTTGCTGATAATACGGCTACCCCTGAAGTTCAGGATGAGACCCTGGTGACCTACGCCGAAAAACTCAGCAAAGAAGAGGCGCGGGTCGACTGGTCCCTCTCCGCCGCACAGCTTGAGCGTTGCATTCGCGCCTTTAATCCGTGGCCAATGAGCTGGATGGTGATCGATGAGCAACCTGTTAAAGTCTGGAAAGCATCCGTCATTGAAGGCAATACGTCTGCTGAGCCGGGTACAATTATCGAAGCCAGCAAAAATGGTATCCAGGTGGCAACCTCGGAAGGGATCCTGAATCTGGAATCACTGCAGCCTGCGGGTAAAAAGGCAATGAGTGCTCAGGATCTGTTAAATTCCCGTCGCGAATGGTTTATCCCTGGCTCTCGCCTTGCCTGAGCAAATTTATTCTTAAGGCCCGGTGTTTCCGGGCATTTTTATTTTTACGGTTATGAAAAAACAAAATCTACGCAGTCTGGCGGCACAGGCCGTTGAGCAGGTTGTCGAGCAGGGTCAATCACTGAGTAATGTCCTACCTCCACTGCAGCAAAAAGTGTCCGACAAAGACAGAGCTCTGCTTCAGGAGCTCTGTTTTGGCGTCCTGCGCACCCTTTCTCAGCTTGAATGGCTGATTAATAAGCTGATGTCGCGCCCAATGACCGGTAAGCAGCGTACCGTCCATTATTTGATTATGGTTGGCTTCTATCAGCTTCTTCATACCCGCATCCCACCTCATGCTGCGTTGGCTGAGACGGTAGAAGGTGCTGTCGCGATTAAACGTCCCCAGCTCAAAGGGCTGATCAACGGCGTACTGCGTCAGTTCCAGCGTCAACAGGAAGAACTTCTGGCAGAATTTGCAAAAAGCGAAACCCGTTTCCTTCATCCTGACTGGCTTCTGAATCGCCTCAAAAAAGCGTATCCGCAGCGGTGGCAGGATATTGCTGACGCAAATAATCAACGTCCGCCGATGTGGTTACGCGTTAACCGTAATCATCATACCCGCGATGCATGGCTGGCCTTGCTGGAAGAAGCCGGAATGAGTGGATTCGCGCATGATGCTTATCCTGATGCCGTGCGTTTAGCCTCCCCTGTGCCGGTGCATGCCTTACCCGGATTCGATGAAGGCTGGGTAACCGTTCAGGATGCATCTGCTCAGGGCTGTATGACATGGCTCGAACCCAAAAATGGCGAACAGATCCTCGACCTGTGTGCCGCGCCTGGGGGCAAAACAACGCATATTCTGGAAGTCGCACCGCAGGCCAGCGTAATGGCTGTGGATGTTGATGAGCAGCGACTTTCGCGTGTCTACGACAACCTTAAGCGTTTAGGTATGAAGGCGCAGGTCAAGCAAGGCGACGGACGTAAGCCCGCAGAATGGTGCGGCGAGACTCAATTCGACCGCATTTTGCTGGACGCTCCCTGCTCGGCAACCGGCGTTATTCGTCGTCACCCGGACATTAAGTGGCTGCGTCGCGACCGTGATATTAAGGAGCTTGCGCAGCTGCAATCCGAGATCCTTGACGCTATCTGGCCACACCTGAAGCCTGGCGGAACGCTGGTCTATGCCACCTGTTCCATTCTTCCGGAAGAGAATAGCCAGCAAATTTCAGCCTTCCTTAAACGCACTCCTGGCGCTACGCTGCGCGATACGGGGACACCGGAGCACCCGGGCCAGCAGAACCTGCCCGGCGCTGAAGAGGGTGATGGCTTCTTTTACGCTAAGCTAATCAAAGAGTGATGTTGAGAACAGGTCACGAGATATGAAGATTATCATTCTGGGCGCAGGACAGGTCGGCGGGACGCTGGCGGAAAACCTTGTAGGTGAAAACAACGACATTACGATCGTCGATACCAACGGCGATCGACTGCGCGTTCTGCAGGATAAATTTGACCTTCGCGTTGTGCAGGGGCACGGTTCGCATCCACGTGTCCTCCGTGAAGCCGGTGCTGACGATGCCGATATGTTAGTGGCCGTGACCAGCTCGGATGAGACCAATATGGTCGCTTGTCAGGTGGCCTATTCGCTTTTCAACACGCCTAACCGAATTGCCCGTATCCGCTCCCCGGATTATGTCCGCGATGCGGAAAAACTCTTTAACTCAGAAGCGGTACCAATCGACCACCTTATCGCACCAGAACAGCTGGTTATCGATAATATTTATCGCCTGATCGAATATCCCGGTGCACTGCAGGTCGTGAACTTTGCAGAAGGGAAAGTGAGTCTGGCCGTCGTTAAGGCCTATTATGGCGGTCCGTTGATCGGAAACGCGCTGTCTACGATGCGCGAACATATGCCGCATATCGATACCCGCGTCGCAGCCATTTTCCGTCACGACAGACCGATTCGACCTCAGGGCTCGACCATTGTCGAAGCAGGAGATGAAGTTTTCTTCATTGCTGCCTCTCAACATATTCGTGCCGTTATGAGTGAACTTCAGCGCCTCGAAAAGCCCTATAAACGCATCATGCTGGTCGGCGGGGGTAATATCGGCGCAGGTCTCGCTCGCCGTCTGGAAAAAGACTATAGCGTGAAGTTGATCGAGCGCGATCAACAGCGCGCCTCTGAACTTGCTGAAAAACTACAAAACACGATCGTGTTTTATGGCGATGCATCAGATCAGGAATTACTGGCAGAAGAGCATATCGATCAAGTTGATCTGTTTATTGCCGTCACCAACGACGATGAAGCAAATATTATGTCCGCCATGCTCGCCAAGCGCATGGGAGCAAAAAAGGTCATGGTACTTATTCAGCGTCGTGCCTATGTTGACCTGGTGCAGGGGAGCGTAATTGATATTGCGATTTCACCGCAGCAGGCAACGATTTCCGCACTGTTGAGCCACGTTCGTAAAGCAGACATTGTTGGTGTGTCCTCGCTGCGTCGCGGCGTCGCTGAAGCCATTGAAGCTGTCGCTCACGGTGATGAAACCACATCGCGCGTGGTGGGACGCGCCATCGATGAAATTAAGCTGCCACCCGGCACAATTATCGGCGCCGTAGTACGCGGGAATGATGTCATGATTGCCAATGATAATTTGCGTATTGAACAAGGCGATCACGTTATTATGTTCCTGACCGATAAAAAATTTATTACCGACGTCGAACGTTTATTCCAGCCAAGTCCATTCTTCCTGTAATGATTCAGGTGCTCGCGATAGAGCACCTGAGTATTATCCTTCTGATTCCTGTGCCTTTTATTTTCATAACGTTTATTTATCCCCAATGGCAATTAGCTAATCATTTGTTAAACTTATAGTCGTCAGCTGGCACAAGGAGAACATAATGAGTTTTGTTAAAGAATTTCGCGAATTTGCGATGCGCGGAAATGTGGTGGATTTGGCAGTGGGTGTCATTATTGGTGCAGCGTTCGGCAAGATCGTTTCATCTTTAGTGGCTGATATCATCATGCCACCTTTAGGGCTATTAATTGGGGGCATTGATTTCAAACAATTCGCCTTCACGCTTCGGGAAGCACAGGGGGATATCCCGGCAGTGGTGATGCACTATGGCGTGTTTATTCAGAACGTATTTGATTTCGTGATCGTCGCGTTTGCCATTTTTATGGCCATCAAGCTTATCAACAAGCTCAACCGTAAAAAAGAAGAGCCTGCTGCAGCGCCCGCGCCTACGAAAGAAGAAGTATTACTGACTGAAATTCGCGATCTGTTAAAAGAGCAGAATAACCGCGTTTAACAGCTAAAAGCAGGAAGGCCAGTGGTAAATAAGCGATTCGCTTGCTTGCCACTGGCCTCCCAGTTACCCCGTTTTGCATGTTTGTTTTTACGCAGATAACTTCCCTTCCCTTTTTTGTTCTTTTCAACTCGCTGTCGAAAAAGCGGGTCGTGAAGCAAAGCCTCAATTGCATTATCTTTAATTTGTCCCTTCGTATGTTGATAGTGACTCATAATTTCTCCTGAGCATGATTAATGTCGAGGGGAGTCTAGACCCGGACTGATAAAAAATCAACAACCCCGGGTTTCCCCACTTGCCCCTTGTTCAAGGGCCTCCAGAATAGAACAATAGACACTGCTGTGAGCCGTACCACAGCACGCATCATTCAACCTTTGCAGAGAGCGCTGCATGGTTTGCAGTTCCTGAATACGCGCTTCAACTTCATCCAGCCTGGCCTGAACAATGCTTTTCGATTCCTGGCAGGTGTGATGTGCCGGATCGATACGGATCGACAATAACTCACGGATCGAATCCAGCGTGAATCCCAGTTGGCGTGCATAACGAATAAACCGCAGCCGTTGCAGATCGTTGTCGGTATAGAGCCGGAACCCACCTTCGGTTCGCACCTCGTGATCAATCATCTGCTGTTTTTCATAGTAACGGATGGTATCCGGCGTCACGTTAGCAAGCTTTGCAAGTTCACCGATACGATACATGGCTATTCCTCGTTTATTTTCTGCATCAGTCTTTCACTATACTCGCCATGCAGAAAATCAGTCGCAATTCCTGCCTGTCGTAGCTTGAGTTCAACCAGAGCCAACCGCCGGCTTAGTTCTCCATGACGGGGATCGTCTTTCCGTATCCCTTTTAGCAGGTCAGTAAGCTCAATCGCCTCTTTGCGCTGTTCAAGCTCGGGAGGCAGACATCCCGCATTTTTCAGTAAGCGATATCCAGCCCGTAGTTCAGGGGGTATATGCGAATCATCTTCCAGTATTAGCGGTTCACCGCTACCGGACAGGTTATCGAATTCGCCTTTTGTTTGGGCATCGCGAATATGGCGTTCTGCCCACTGGTCGAGCAACCACATCATAAACTCCAGGGGATGAACAAAATTAATACAGATATTGTAGAGAAGTGGGGATAGTGCGGATATAAAAAAACCCGCCGGAGCGGGTTTTTTTACGTTACTGCAGATTACTCTGCAGCAGCTTCTGCTTTCGACTCAGAACGATCAACCAGCTCGATGTAAGCCATCGGAGCGTTGTCGCCTGCACGGAAGCCACACTTCAGAATGCGAGTGTAACCACCGGCACGGCTCGCGAAACGCGGACCCAGCTCGTTAAACAGTTTTGCCACGATCTCGTTATCACGAGTACGGGCGAATGCCAGACGACGATTAGCAACGCTGTCAGTCTTGGCAAGAGTAATCAGCGGCTCAACTACACGACGCAGCTCTTTCGCTTTAGGCAGGGTCGTCTTGATGATTTCATGACGAACCAGTGAACCTGCCATGTTGCGGAACATAGCCTGGCGATGGCTGCTGTTGCGGTTCAGTTGACGACCACTCTTACGATGGCGCATGACCTTATCCTTCTCAGTAAAACCTTAACCTGTGATCCGGTTACTCGTCAGCAATGCTTGCTGGTGGCCAGTTTTCCAGGCGCATGCCCAGAGACAGACCACGTGAAGCCAGCACGTCTTTAATCTCAGTAAGAGATTTTTTACCCAGGTTCGGCGTTTTCAGCAACTCAACCTCGGTACGCTGTACCAGATCACCGATATAGTGGATAGCTTCTGCCTTGAGGCAGTTAGCAGAGCGGACAGTCAATTCGAGATCGTCAACAGGGCGCAGCAGGATCGGATCGAATTCTGGTTTCTCTTCTTTCACTTCCGGCTGACGTACATCACGTAAGTCAACGAAAGCTTCCAGTTGTTCTGCCAGGATGGTTGCCGCACGACGAATCGCCTCTTCAGGATCGATTGTGCCATTGGTTTCCATTTCGATGACCAGCTTGTCCAGGTCGGTACGCTGTTCTACACGCGCTGCTTCAACATTGTAGGCAATACGCTCTACAGGGCTGTAGCATGCGTCGACCAGCAGACGGCCGATTGGGCGCTCATCTTCTTCCGAATGAATTCGGGCAGAAGCCGGCACATAACCACGACCGCGCTGAACTTTGATACGCATGCTAATAGCTGCGTTCTCATCGGTCAGGTGGCAGATCACGTGCTGCGGCTTGACGATTTCAACATCACCGTCGTGGGTGATGTCGGCTGCAGTCACAGGGCCAATGCCAGATTTATTCAGAGTAAGAATAACTTCATCTTTACCCTGAACTCTCACCGCCAGCCCTTTCAGGTTGAGCAGGATTTCAAGGATATCTTCCTGAACGCCTTCTTTGGTGCTGTACTCATGAAGTACACCATCAATCTCAACCTCGGTCACCGCGCAACCCGGCATCGATGAGAGCAGAATACGGCGCAGTGCGTTACCCAGAGTATGGCCAAAGCCACGCTCTAAAGGCTCAAGGGTCACCTTGGCGTGCGTCGAACTCACTTGCTCGATATCTACCAGGCGCGGTTTTAGAAACTCTGTCACAGAACCCTGCATTGTGTCCTCTCTTTGGTACTAAGCTTTACTTGGAGTAAAGCTCGACGATCAGGTGTTCGTTAATGTCCGCAGACAGATCAGAACGTTCTGGCTGACGCTTGAACGTACCTTCCATCTTGCCAGCATCAACTTCCAGCCAGGTTGGCTTTTCACGCTGCTCAGCCAGCTCCAGAGCGGCTTTCACGCGAGATTGCTTTTTCGCTTTCTCACGAATGCTAACAACGTCATTCGCTTTAACCTGATAAGAAGCGATGTTAACAACACGACCGTTTACCATGATTGCTTTGTGGCTAACCAGCTGGCGTGATTCAGCACGAGTAGCGCCGAAGCCCATACGGTATACAACGTTGTCCAGACGACCTTCCAGCAGAGCCAGCAGGTTTTCACCTGTGTTGCCTTTCAGACGTGCTGCTTCTTTATAGTAGTTACGGAACTGACGCTCCAGCACACCGTAGATACGGCGAACTTTTTGCTTTTCACGCAACTGCACACCATAGTCAGACAGACGCGGTTTACGCGCACCGTGCTGGCCAGGAGCTTGTTCAATTTTACACTTGGTATCGATCGCGCGAACGCCAGACTTAAGGAATAAGTCGGTGCCCTCACGACGGCTCAGCTTGAGCTTAGGACCCAAATATCTTGCCATTTTCTATCTCCAACTAACCTAAAAAACGAGCGTTATACGCGACGTTTTTTCGGCGGACGACAACCGTTATGAGGGATCGGAGTCACATCAGTAATATTAGTGATGCGGAAACCAGCGGCGTTCAGAGCGCGAACAGTAGATTCACGACCCGGACCCGGACCTTTAACCATAACTTCCAGATTCTTGATGCCGTATTCTTTTACGGCTTCTGCGCAACGCTCTGCTGCAACCTGAGCTGCAAACGGAGTGGATTTGCGAGAACCACGGAAACCGGAACCACCGGCTGTTGCCCAACCCAATGCGTTACCCTGACGATCAGTAATAGTAACGATGGTGTTGTTGAAAGAAGCATGGATATGAGCCACGCCGTCAGAGACTTGTTTTCTTACACGTTTACGTGCACGAATTGGTGCCTTTGCCATTATTCAATCACCCCGATTATTTCTTGATCGGTTTGCGCGGACCCTTACGGGTACGTGCGTTGGTCTTAGTACGCTGACCGCGCACTGGCAGACCACGACGATGACGCAAACCGCGATAGCAACCAAGATCCATCAGGCGCTTGATGCTCATGCTGATTTCACGGCGCAGATCACCTTCAACGACAAATTTGGCAACTTCGTCACGCAGCGTGTCGATTTGTCCTTCAGACAGCTCACTGATCTTAACATCTTCAGCGATACCCGCTGCAGCCAGGATGGCTTTAGAACGGGTCTTGCCGATGCCGTAGATCGAAGTTAATGCGATCACAGCATGTTTCTGATCAGGAATGTTAATGCCTGCTATACGGGCCACTATGCACTCCTACTATTTAATATGTACGCACCATGCTGAAAAGCCCGTTTTCAGGATACTCAAATGGAAACGTACAGACATACAAAAGATTGGCTGGCTAATCTAGCCAGCTCAACCCAACTTTGCAAGAAAAATATGCGAAATAATCAGCCTTGGCGCTGTTTATGCTTCGGCTCGGCACTGCAAATCACACGGATGACACCATCACGCTTAACGATTTTGCAGTTACGGCATAATTTCTTGACGGAAGCACGAACTTTCATTTTTACTCTCCGTAACTTCTCAGGCGACCAATTAGCGGCCGTAGCCTTTCAGGTTCGCCTTCTTCAATGCAGACTCATACTGACTGGACATCATCAGAGTTTGCACTTGAGCCATAAAGTCCATAATCACGACAACAACGATAAGCAGTGAGGTCCCACCGAAGTAGAACGGTACTTTCATTGCATCACGCATGAACTCCGGGATCAGGCAGATAAAAGTAATATAAAGCGCACCAACCAAAGTCAGGCGAGTCATTACTTTATCGATATACTTCGCCGTTTGCTCTCCCGGACGAATTCCTGGTACAAATGCACCGGACTTCTTCAGGTTATCTGCTGTTTCACGCGGGTTGAAGACCAACGCCGTGTAGAAGAAACAGAAGAAGATGATCGCAGACGCATAGAGTAACACATAAAGTGGTTGCCCAGGCTGCAAATACAGCGAAATTGTTGTCAGCCAGTTCCAACCAGTACCGCCCCCGAACCATGACGCGATGGTTGCCGGGAACAGAATAATACTGGAAGCGAAGATCGCCGGGATTACCCCTGCCATATTCACTTTCAGCGGCAAATGTGTGCTCTGTGCAGCATAGACACGACGACCCTGCTGACGTTTCGCGTAGTTCACCACAATGCGGCGTTGACCACGTTCAACGAAGACAACAAAGAACGTCACTGCAAATACTAATACTGCAACCAACAGCAACAGGAGGAAGTGCAGGTCGCCTTGACGCGCTTGCTCGATAGTATGGGCGATGGCTGGCGGGAGACCCGCAACAATACCGGCGAAGATAATGATTGAGATACCGTTACCGATACCACGTTCAGTAATCTGTTCGCCGAGCCACATCAGGAACATTGTCCCTGTGACCAGACTTACAACAGCGGTGAAATAGAATGCAAAGCCTGGGTTTAAGACCAGGCCCTGCATACCAGGCATATTCGGAAGACCGGTAGCAATACCGATCGACTGGAATATTGCCAGCACCAGAGTACCGTAGCGGGTGTACTGACTAATCTTACGACGTCCAGACTCCCCTTCTTTCTTCAGTTCTGCCAGGGCCGGATGAACGACCGTCAGCAGCTGGATAATAATGGATGCCGAAATATACGGCATAATACCCAGCGCGAAGATAGAAGCACGGCTGAGAGCACCACCAGAGAACATGTTAAACATTTCAATGATGGTGCCTCGCTGTTGCTCAAGCAGTTTGGCAAGTACAGCGGCATCGATACCAGGGATCGGAATAAAAGAGCCAATACGGAACACAATCAGCGCGCCGATTACAAACAGCAGTCTGCGTTTCAGCTCACCAAATCCACCTTTGGCACTTTGAAAATCTAATCCCGGTTGCTTAGCCATCTGCTACTTATTCCTCAATTTTACCGCCAGCAGCTTCGATAGCAGCACGAGCACCTTTAGTAACACGCAGGCCACGAACAGTTACCGGAGTAGAAACTTCACCAGCCAGGATCACTTTCGCGAACTCGATCTGGATACCGATAATGTTAGCTGCTTTCAGCGTGTTCAGGTCTACAACGCCGCCTTCAACTTTCGCCAGGTCAGACAGACGGACTTCCGCTGTGATCGCTGCTTTGCGAGAAGTGAAGCCGAACTTCGGCAGACGACGGTACAGTGGCATCTGGCCACCCTCGAAACCGCGACGTACGCCACCGCCAGAACGAGAGTTCTGACCTTTGTGACCACGACCACCGGTTTTGCCGAGGCCAGAACCGATACCACGACCCAGGCGTTTACCCGCCTTTTTAGAGCCTTCGGCCGGAGACAGAGTATTTAAACGCATCTCTTACTCCTCAACTTTAACCATGAAGTAAACCGCGTTGACCATACCGCGAACAGCAGGAGTATCCTCGCGCTCAACGGTATGACCAATACGACGCAGACCCAGGCCAAGCAGCGTTGCCTTGTGTTTCGGCAGACGACCGATTGCACTGCGGGTTTGAGTGATTTTAATAGTCTTTGCCATGGTCAATTACCCCAGAATTTCTTCAACGGATTTACCACGCTTGGCAGCGACCATTTCTGGAGAATTCATATTTTCCAGGCCATCAATAGTTGCACGAACCACGTTGATCGGGTTGGTGGAACCGTATGCTTTAGCCAGAACGTTATGAACCCCAGCAACTTCCAGAACGGCGCGCATTGCACCACCGGCGATGATACCGGTACCTTCTGAAGCTGGCTGCATGAATACACGAGAACCCGTGTGAACACCTTTAACTGGGTGCTGCAGGGTGCCGTTGTTCAGCGCGACGTTAATCATATTGCGACGGGCTTTTTCCATCGCTTTCTGGATCGCTGCTGGAACTTCACGCGCTTTACCGTAACCAAAACCAACGCGACCGTTACCATCGCCAACTACAGTCAGAGCTGTGAAGGAGAAAATACGACCACCTTTAACGGTTTTAGATACGCGGTTTACCGCGATCAGCTTTTCCTGCAGTTCGCCAGCTTGTTTTTCGATGTGAGCCATCTTACACCTCTACCTTAGAACTGAAGGCCAGCTTCACGGGCAGCATCTGCCAGTGCCTGGACACGACCATGATATTGGAACCCGGAACGGTCAAAGGATACATTGCTGATACCTTTTTCCAGAGCGCGTTCAGCAACAGCTTTACCTACAGCTGCAGCAGCGTCTTTGTTACCGGTGTACTTCAATTGTTCTGCGATAGCTTTTTCTACAGTAGAAGCAGCTACCAGAACTTCAGAACCGTTCGGTGCAATTACCTGTGCGTAAATGTGACGCGGGGTACGATGTACCACCAGGCGAGTTGCACCCAGCTCTTTGAGCTTGCGGCGTGCGCGGGTCGCACGACGGATACGAGCAGATTTCTTATCCATAGTGTTACCTTACTTCTTCTTAGCCTCTTTGGTACGCACGACTTCGTCGGCGTAACGAACACCCTTGCCTTTATAAGGCTCAGGACGACGGTAGGCGCGCAGATCTGCTGCAACCTGGCCAATCAGCTGTTTATCAGCGCCTTTCAGCACGATCTCAGTCTGAGTTGGACATTCTGCAGTGATACCGGCCGGCAGCGGATGCTCAACAGGGTGAGAGAAGCCCAGAGACAGGCCTACTGCATTCCCTTTGATCGCTGCACGATAACCTACACCAACCAGCTGCAGCTTCTTAGTGAAGCCTTCGGTAACACCGATAACCATTGAGTTCAGCAGGGCACGCGCGGTACCAGCCTGAGCCCAGCCGTCTGCGTAACCATCACGCGGACCGAAGGTCAGAGCATTATCTGCATGTTTAACTTCAACAGCATCGTTGAGAGTACGAGTCAGCTCGCCGTTTTTACCTTTGATCGTAATAACCTGACCGTTGATTTTTACATCAACGCCGGCAGGAACAACGACCGGTGCTTTAGCAACACGAGACATTTTTTCCTCCGATTAGGCTACGTAGCAGATAATTTCGCCGCCAAGACCAGCCTGGCGCGCTGCACGATCAGTCATAACACCTTTAGAGGTAGAAACAACTGCGATACCCAGACCGGCCATAACTTTTGGCAGCTCATCTTTTTTCTTATAGATGCGCAGACCTGGGCGGCTGACACGCTGAATGCTTTCTACAACAGCTTTACCCTGGAAGTACTTAAGAGTCACTTCCAGCTCCGGCTTGGTGTCGCCTTCAACTTTAAAATCTTCAATAAAACCTTCGTCCTTCAGCACGTTGGCGATTGCCACTTTCAGCTTGGAGGAAGGCATGGTGACCGCAGCTTTATTCGCGGCCTGACCGTTACGGATACGGGTCAGCATATCCGCGATCGGATCTTGCATGCTCATCTGTCTTTACTCCCGTGATTCAATTGGTGACAATTACCAGCTAGCCTTTTTCAAGCCTGGCACTTCACCGCGCATGGCGGCTTCACGCAGCTTAATACGGCTCAACCCGAACTTGCCCACATAACCATGTGGACGACCTGTTTGACGGCAGCGGTTACGCTGACGAGACGGGCTGGAATCACGCGGCAGAGTTTGCAGCTTGAGAACTGCGTTCCAACGATCTTCGTCGGAAGCGTTCACATCAGAGATGATCGCTTTCAGTTCAGCGCGTTTAGCGAAGAATTTATCAGCTAAAGCTACGCGTTTTACTTCGCGTGCTTTCATTGATTGCTTAGCCATTCAGTAACCCTACCTTACTTGCGGAACGGGAAGTCAAAGGCAGCCAGCAGAGCACGGCCTTCTTCGTCAGATTTCGCAGTAGTGGTAATGGTAATATCCAAACCACGCACGCGGTCGACTTTATCGTAGTCGATTTCTGGGAAGATGATCTGCTCACGGACACCCATGCTGTAGTTACCACGACCGTCGAATGACTTAGCGGACAGGCCACGGAAGTCTCGGATACGAGGTACAGCAATAGTGATCAGGCGCTCAAAGAACTCCCACATGCGTTCGCCACGCAGAGTTACTTTACAGCCGATCGGATAGCCCTGACGGATTTTGAAGCCTGCAACTGATTTGCGTGCTTTGGTGATCAGCGGTTTTTGACCGGAGATTGCTGTCAGGTCAGCTGCTGCGTTATCCAGCAGTTTCTTGTCAGCGATCGCTTCACCAACACCCATGTTCAGGGTGATCTTCTCGACCCGAGGGACTTGCATGACAGAATTGTAGTTAAACTCAGTCATGAGTTTCTTAACTACTTCGTCTTTGTAGTAATCATGCAGTTTCGCCATCGTACTACTCCAAATTACTTGATAGTTTCGCTGTTAGACTTGAAGAAACGGACTTTTTTGCCGTCTTCGAATCTAAAGCCTACACGGTCAGCCTTGCCGGTTGCCGCATTGAAGATTGCAACGTTAGAAACCTGAATAGCAGCTTCTTTTTCAACGATGCCGCCTGGTTGGTTCAGGGCCGGAACCGGCTTCTGATGTTTCTTAACCAGGTTGATACCTTCAACAATGACCTTGCCGGAAGACAGGACATTTTTTACTTTACCGCGTTTACCTTTATCTTTGCCGGTTAACACGATAACTTCGTCATCACGACGGATTTTCGCTGCCATGATTCGCTCCTTAGAGTACTTCTGGTGCCAGAGAGATAATTTTCATGAACTTCTCAGTACGAAGTTCACGAGTTACCGGCCCAAAGATACGCGTGCCGATTGGCTGCTCGCTGTTATTGTTCAAAATAACGCATGCATTACCATCGAAGCGAATGACAGAACCGTCAGGGCGACGAACACCCTTCTTGGTGCGCACCACTACCGCTTTCAGCACATCACCTTTTTTGACCTTACCACGTGGAATTGCTTCTTTGATGGTGATCTTGATGATGTCGCCTACGCCTGCGTAGCGACGGTGCGAGCCACCCAGAACCTTGATACACATTACGCGACGTGCACCGGAGTTGTCGGCGACGTTCAGCATAGTCTGTTCTTGGATCATTTTAGTGCTCCGCTAATGTCAACTACTACCTGAGACTCTAAAATCAGAGCCGTTAAAAAGCCCCATATCGAGGGCGCGGCATTATAACACCGCTTCTGCAATATGGGTAGAAAAAATAAACGGCTCATCGCTGAGCCGTTTATTCGTATCGAGAACGGGTACTGTATTACAGAACCGCTTTCTCTACAACGCGAACCAGCGTCCAGGACTTAGTCTTGGACAGTGGACGGCATTCACGGATTTCAACCTTGTCGCCGATACCACATTCGTTGTTCTCGTCATGTACGTGCAGTTTGGTCGTACGCTTGATGAATTTACCGTAGATCGGGTGTTTCACAATGCGTTCGATAGCAACAACGATGGATTTCTCCATTTTGTCGCTAACAACACGACCTTGCAGAGTACGGATTTTATCGGTCATTACGCACCCGCCTTCTCAGTCAGTAAAGTCTTAACGCGTGCAACATTGCGACGCACTTGCTTCAGCAGGTGGGTCTGTTGCAGCTGGCCACTTGCAGCCTGCATACGCAGGTTGAACTGCTCGCGCAGCAGGTTCAGCAGCTCAGCGTTCAGCTCTTCAACGCTCTTTTCACGCAGCTCTTTTGCTTTCATTACATCACCGTCTTAGTTACAAAGGTGGTTTTGATAGGCAGTTTCGCTGCTGCCAGGCCGAAGGCTTCACGGGCCAGCTCTTCCGGAACACCGTCCATTTCATACAGGACTTTGCCCGGTTGGATCAAGGCAACCCAGTACTCCACGTTACCTTTACCTTTACCCATACGAACTTCCAGCGGCTTCTCGGTGATCGGTTTGTCCGGGAATACACGGATCCAGATCTTACCTTGACGCTTAACTGCACGGGTCATTGCACGACGTGCTGCTTCGATCTGACGTGCAGTCAGACGACCACGGCCAACAGCTTTCAGACCGAAAGTGCCGAAGCTAACATCCGTACCCTGCGCCAGACCACGGTTGCGGCCTTTGTGCACTTTACGGAATTTTGTACGCTTTGGTTGTAACATCAGCGACGCTCCTTATTTACGGCCTTTACGCTGCTGCTTTTTAGGTTGAGCAGCCGGTTTTTCCGGTTGTTCAACAGCAGCCATACCACCCAGGATCTCACCTTTGAAGATCCATACCTTAACGCCGATTACACCGTAAGTGGTGTGCGCTTCAGAGGTGTTGTAGTCGATGTCAGCACGCAGAGTGTGCAGCGGTACGCGACCTTCACGGTACCATTCGGTACGTGCGATTTCCGCGCCGCCCAGACGGCCGCTAACTTCAACTTTGATACCTTTAGCGCCCAGACGCATTGCGTTCTGTACAGCACGCTTCATAGCACGACGGAACATAACACGACGTTCCAGCTGAGAAGTGATGCTGTCAGCAACCAATTTAGCGTCCAGTTCAGGCTTACGAACTTCAGCGATATTGATCTGTGCAGGAACGCCAGCGATATCCGCTACGACCTTGCGCAGTTTTTCTACGTCTTCGCCTTTCTTACCGATAACGATGCCAGGACGAGCAGTGTGAATAGTCACACGGATGCTCTTAGCTGGACGCTCGATAACGATACGAGATACAGACGCTTTAGCCAGTTCCTTCGTCAGGTACTGACGTACTTTAAAATCGCTGTCCAGGTTGTCAGCGAATTCTTTGGTGTTCGCAAACCAGGTAGAGTTCCATGGTTTTACAATACCCAGGCGAATACCATTAGGATGTACTTTCTGACCCATTGCTAGTCTCCAGAGTCTCAGCGATCGGACACAACCACAGTAATGTGGCTGGTGCGCTTCAGGATGCGATCTGCACGACCTTTCGCACGCGGCATAATGCGCTTCATGCTTGGGCCTTCATCTACGAAAATTTTCGCGACTTTCAGATCGTCGATGTCAGCGCCATCGTTGTGTTCAGCGTTAGCAATGGCAGATTCCAGTACTTTCTTGACCAATACCGCAGCTTTCTTGTTGGTATAGGTCAGGATGTCCAGGGCCTGCGACACTTTCTTACCGCGAATCAGGTCAGCAACAAGGCGAACCTTCTGTGCAGAAGAACGAGCATGGCGATGTTGAGCTAAAGTTTCCATCTCTTCCTCCTACCTTATTTCTTCTTCGCTTTTTTATCAGCAGCGTGGCCGCGATAAGTACGAGTCGGTGCGAATTCACCCAGTTTGTGACCAACCATTTCGTCGGTAACAAAGACTGGAACGTGCTGACGACCATTATGGACAGCGATGGTCAAACCGATCATGTTAGGAAAGATCGTTGAACGACGGGACCAAGTGCGCAGGGGCTTCTTGTCTCCGCTTTCCACCGCTTTCTCTACCTTCTTCAGCAAGTGCAGGTCAATAAAAGGACCTTTCTTGAGAGAACGTGGCATGGCTTATCCTCTAAAATTATTTGCTACGGCGACGTACGATAAATTTATCAGTACGCTTGTTGCTGCGGGTCTTCTTACCTTTGGTCTGAACGCCCCACGGAGTTACCGGGTGCTTACCAAAGTTACGACCTTCACCACCACCATGTGGGTGGTCTACTGGGTTCATCGCAGTACCGCGAACGGTAGGACGAACACCACGCCAGCGTGCAGCACCAGCTTTACCCAGAACGCGCAGCATATGCTCAGCATTGCCAACTTCGCCCAGAGTAGCGCGGCAGTCTGCTTCGACTTTACGCATTTCACCAGAACGCAGACGCAGGGTGACATAAGCACCGTCACGCGCAACGATCTGAACGTAAGTACCCGCGGAACGCGCCAGCTGACCGCCTTTACCTGGTTTCATTTCTACGTTATGAACGGTAGAACCAACCGGGATATTGCGCATCGGCAGGGTGTTGCCTGCTTTGATTGCAGCATCAACGCCAGACTGAATCTGGTCGCCAGCTTTCAGGCCTTTAGGGGCCAGGATGTAACGGCGTTCGCCATCTTTGTACAGAACCAGCGCGATGTTCGCGGAACGGTTCGGATCGTACTCAAGACGCTCAACAACTGCTGGGATACCGTCTTTGTTGCGTTTGAAGTCAACAATACGATAAGCCTGCTTGTGGCCACCACCGATGTGACGAGTGGTGATACGGCCATTGTTGTTACGACCACCGGATTTGCTGTTTTTTTCCAGCAACGGAGCAAAAGGTTTGCCCTTGTGCAGCTCAGGGTTAACCACTTTAACTACGTGGCGACGACCCGGAGATGTCGGTTTACATTTAACAACTGCCATTGTATTACTCCTCCGACTTACTCAGCGCCGCCAACGAAGTCCAGGTTCTGGCCTTCTTTCAGGGTGACGTAAGCTTTTTTCCAGTCGCTACGACGACCGATACGCTGTCCGTGACGTTTAACTTTCCCTTTAACTACCAGGGTGTTAACGACTTCGACTTCGACTTCAAACAGTTTCTGCACAGCAGCTTTGATCTCTGCTTTGGTCGCGTCTTTAGCAACTTTGAGAACGATGGTGTTTGTTTTTTCCATCGCAGTAGACGCTTTTTCAGAAACGTGCGGTGCGCGCAGCACCTTCAGCAGACGTTCTTCACGAATCATGCCAGCATCTCCTCAACTTGCTTAACAGCATCAGCAGTCATTACGACTTTGTCGAAGGCGATCAGGCTAACCGGGTCGATACCAGTCGCGTCGCGTACGTCAACCTTGTGCAGGTTGCGCGCGGCCAGGAACAGGTTCTCGTCCAGCTCACCGGTGATGATCAGCACATCTTCCAGAGCCATGTCTTTCAGTTTCTGTGCCAGCAGCTTAGTTTTAGGCGCTTCTACAGAGAACTTCTCGACAACGATCAGACGATCCTGACGTACCAGTTCGGACAGGATGCTTTTCAGCGCGCCGCGGTACATCTTTTTGTTAACTTTTTGACTGTGGTCCTGTGGACGCGCAGCGAAGGTCACGCCACCTGAACGCCAGATCGGGCTCTTGATAGAACCTGAACGCGCACGGCCGGTACCTTTCTGGCGCCATGGCTTTTTGCCAGAACCAGTTACTTCAGCACGAGTCTTCTGAGCACGAGTACCCTGACGAGCACCAGCTGCATAAGCAACAACAACCTGGTGAACCAGCGCTTCGTTGAAATCACGACCGAAGGTAGTTTCGGAAACAGTCAGCGCGCTCTGCGCGTCTTTCAATACTAATTCCATTGCTATCCCCTTACGCCTTCACAGCTGGTTTAACGATCAGGTCGCTACCGGTTGCACCCGGGACCGCACCTTTAACCAGCAGCAGGTTGCGCTCAGCGTCAACACGTACTACGTCCAGGCTCTGAACAGTTACACGTTCGTTGCCCAGCTGACCTGCCATTTTCTTGCCTTTGAACACTTTGCCCGGAGTCTGGTTCTGACCGATAGAACCCGGAACACGGTGAGACAAGGAGTTACCGTGAGTAGCGTCCTGGGTACGGAAGTTCCAGCGCTTAACGGTACCAGCAAAACCTTTACCTTTAGAGGTACCGGTTACGTCAACTTTTTTAACGTCAGCAAACAGCTCAACGCTAATGTCCTGACCTACGGTGAACTCTTCGCCTTCAGCAAGACGGAATTCCCACAGACCACGGCCAGCTTCAACGCCAGCTTTAGCGAAGTGACCCGCTTCTGGTTTGGTTACACGGTTAGCTTTTTTAGCACCAGTGGTAACCTGAATAGCGCGGTAGCCATCGTTAGCCAGATCTTTAACCTGAGTAACGCGGTTTGCTTCAACTTCGATTACGGTTACTGGGATAGAAACGCCATCTTCAGTGAAGATGCGGGTCATACCCACTTTTTTACCGACTAAACCAATCATTGTTTCAACCTCTCAATCGCTCGATGACCTGATTAACCCAGGCTGATCTGCACGTCTACACCGGCAGCCAGATCCAGACGCATCAGAGCATCAACGGTTTTCTCAGTTGGCTCAACGATGTCAACCAGACGCTTGTGAGTGCGGATTTCGTACTGATCACGCGCGTCTTTGTTAACGTGCGGGGAGATCAGAACGGTGAAGCGCTCTTTGCGGGTCGGCAGCGGGATCGGACCACGGACTTGCGCACCAGTGCGCTTAGCAGTCTCGACGATTTCCGCGGTTGATTGATCGATCAGACGATGATCAAACGCTTTAAGGCGGATACGGATTCTTTGGTTCTGCATGAGACCAGAGCTCCAATTATTTTATAAACGAAAATGATTACTCCTCAAACCCATTACGATTGATGGGAGAGTGTAACCGTTCTTACGTAGCTCCCCAATTGGGAGCATTGTTGAGTAACAAAATGAGTCACTCCGGTTCAGATTGAACCCGCCGTCAATTACGACAAGCCCGCGCATTATACGTAAATCTGGGCAAGACGCAAGTGCCGTTTAGAATTTAAGCGCTAAAGGTGTACCTTGCGTAAGGCCTCGCACTATTTTCTGCAATCCGTCCCCTTTCTTCTGTTCTTATGAAACCACTACGCAATTACATTTTTTGGCTATTGCCAGGCATTCGTGGTGTGGAGAGTATGCGCTGAAATTCACCTTGAGGTTTCGTTCATGCTTACTCTCCTCCCCTTCCTGCTCATCTATTTTGTTCTCTCAGGTTTACTGGTGCGTGAAGATATTCGCTCAGGCATTCTCCCTGATAAATACCTCTGTCCCCTGTTATGGGCTGGTTTGCTCTATCAACTCTGTCTTCACCCTGATTTTCTGCCTGGTGCAGTGGTCGGGGCGATGGCAGGGTATGTCGGCTTTGCCATGATCTACTGGGGTTATCGGCTAATATTTCGCCGTGAAGGGATGGGCTATGGCGATGTGAAGTATCTTTCGGCACTCGGTGCATGGCATGGTTGGTGCGTGTTGCCCGAACTGGCACTGGTCGCCGCGCTATTGGCGCTGCTCTATCTCCTTATGACTTCGTTTTTCAACCCTGCCACACGGACATTAAAAAACCCACTGCCTTTTGGACCATTTCTGGCGGCAGCGGGTTTATGCGTAGGTTGGCAGACGCTGGTTAATCTTCCACTTTAATCTGCGACTGGAGATAGTTTTGCAGGCCAATTTTGCCAATGAGATCCAGCTCGGTTTCCAGCCAGTCGATATGCCCTTCTTCATCGGCCAGAATCTGGATCATCATATCGCGGCTAACGTAGTCATGGACGCTGTCTGCGTAGGCAATAGCTTCGCGAAGGTCTTTTGCGCCTTCAAGTTCAAGTCTGAGATCGGATCGCAGCATCTCTTCAACATCTTCACCGATGCCGAGTTTACCGAGGTCCTGCAGGTTGGGGATGCCTTCGAGAAATAAAATACGCTCGATATATTTATCGGCATGTTTCATCTCATCGATGGATTCGTGATACTCAACGTCGTTGAGGCGCATGAGGCCCCAGTTTTTAAACATTCTCGCATGGAGAAAATACTGATTGATTGCGACAAGCTCATTTCCCAATAATTTATTGAGATAACTTATGATTTTAACATCACCTTTCATTATATAGTCCCTCCGCTTCCACTCATTGAAGCGTAGATCGGGCTACAGGGATGTCAAAAAAAAGATGGGCGCTTACGCGATCTCTTTGTATTCCGGGATCTGCATCAGTTCATCCTGCATGATTTCACGCGCTGCGCGTACGCATTTACCGCATTGATTTCCCACTGGAACAAACTTGCGAAGTTGCTGGAAGGACTGTGGCTGAAACTGGCGAACGGCCTGACGTATTTTTTTGTCACTCACACCATTACATAAACAAACGTACATAAAGACTCCCGTTCAAAATATGCGCAAAGTGTAAGTGAGAATGGTTATGATTACAATAGCACAAACGCCAGTATACGGGGCGGGAGCAAACAAAAAATGCGAAAATTTGTGACAAGTACAGACGCTAAGAAAACAAAAAAGGACGCCGAAGCGTCCTTTTTTTATTCGGGGATAATTAATTAGCCCAGAACTTTAGCAACAACGCCCGCGCCAACGGTACGGCCG
>NZ_JAMJFW010000056.1:0-26730 GCF_023544405.1 Enterobacter cloacae complex sp. OE43NF | reverse complement strand
AGTCCTTCTCTGAGATCCTTTTCAGAACACAATCCTGTAATGAGTCCATTCCCAGCCACTCGCTAAATGCGACGGACCAGGCAATCGAGTCGATATCATCGTCATCGTATTGATACATTTCCTCTTTCATCAATTACAACTCCCTTTGTAAGATATTTATTTCTAAGCGGATGCACGAAATATTTCCTGTTTTCAAATTTTTACTTTACGCGTAAATATAAGAATGAAATTTCTGATGTGCTTCGACCCGCGATAAATTTTAGTCAGTTGAAACGGCTGAACGGATCATTTTGCGCAAAAGGTCCGGGCGTATCGACGTGGCGGCGTCGTTCTCCCTTCTCTGGTTGGATGAGGCGAACCTGACGCGCAGTGGTATACTGCTGAGAACCCTGTGAAACAGAGTAGTAAAGCGTCAGCTCAATACTTCCCGGGAGCCCCGTCGCGGCAGAAGAGCAAGAAATAGCGTGACACAAGGGGCAGTGAGTGGGCTATAATTTCGAGCTGATTTCGAATAATTTTGAAATACTGCCTGTAACGCTATGAATTACAAGGCAAAATAAGCAATGAATATAAGGATTAAAGCTATGGGTTTTCTTTCCGGTAAGCGCATTCTGGTAACCGGCGTTGCCAGCAAACTGTCCATCGCATACGGCATCGCACAGGCAATGCATCGCGAAGGCGCTGAGCTGGCGTTCACCTACCAGAACGACAAGCTGAAAGGCCGTGTTGAAGAATTTGCCGCGCAGCTGGGTTCCAGCATTGTTCTGGAATGTGACGTTGCACAAGATGAAAGCATCGATGGCATGTTTGCTGAACTGGCAAAATCGTGGGACAAATTCGACGGTTTCGTTCACTCCATCGGCTTCGCACCTGGCGACCAGCTGGACGGTGACTACGTGAACGCGGTAACCCGCGATGGCTTTAAAATCGCTCACGACATCAGCTCTTACAGCTTTGTTGCGATGGCGAAATCTTGCCGTGCCATGCTGAACCCGGGCTCCGCCCTGCTGACCCTGTCCTACCTGGGCGCAGAGCGCGCAATCCCTAACTACAACGTGATGGGTCTGGCTAAAGCGTCTCTGGAAGCAAACGTCCGCTACATGGCGAACGCAATGGGCCCTGAAGGCGTGCGCGTTAACGCCATCTCTGCAGGTCCAATCCGCACCCTGGCGGCTTCCGGAATCAAAGATTTCCGTAAAATGCTGGCACACTGCGAAGCGGTTACCCCGATTCGTCGTACCGTTACCATTGAAGATGTGGGTAACTCTGCAGCATTCCTGTGCTCTGACCTTTCCGCGGGTATCTCCGGCGAAGTGGTTCACGTTGACGGCGGCTTCAACATCGCTGCAATGAACGAGCTGGAAATTAAATAAGTTTGTGACTCTCTTCCCGCCAGGGAAGAGAGTTTTTCCCGGCCCGCCCTCTCTCGTTATTCCGTTCTGCTATTTGTTATCACCTAACAATATTTTTCCCCTCATCCGCCTTACGCCAGGATATTGATCGCCATTTTGAGATCAAGGAACGCCCATGGAACAACGCCGTTTTTCCGGCAAAGGCCACTGGTACCACGAAACCCAGTCAAACCACGCGCAGACGGATGTCCTGCCTCTGGTGCCCGAAGCCGCTAACGTCGACGATCGTTTTTTGCTCGATTTAGCCTTACCGGATGAGATTGTTACTGCCTGTGCTGGCTGGCTTACTCCTGCCCGGGCGTTATGTCACCGGTTGTTTCCACTCGATATCGCCGTCAATCGTCTGCATACGCTGAGTGCCTACGACAGACTGAGCACCGCGCTGACGGTGGCGCAGGCCTGCGGGGTTCAAAGGCTCTGTAACCATTACGCCGCCCTTCTCGCCCCCCTTCCCGGCCCGGACTCGTCTCGCGAAAGTAACCGCCGTCTGGCCCAGATCACGCAGTATGCCCGCCAGCTTGCCAGCTCACCGGATGTCATCGATTATAAAGCGCAGAACCAGCTTGATGAGGTGGGCCTGACAACGTATGACATTGTGCTCATCAGCCAGATTATTGGCTTCATCGGTTTTCAGGCCCGCGTGGTAGCAGTATTTCAGGCGCTGCTGGGCCACCCCGTACGCTGGTTGCCGGGACACCATATTCAACCGCACACGCTGCCCGCCAGGCCCGGCGCCTGGATCGCTCTACTGCCTGTCGTGGAACTGCGCTATGCCAGTGCGCATCAACTTGAGTCGCTTTCACGCTGGCAAGCCGAGCCCGCCCTTCAGGCGCTGACGCCTGTGCTCTGCCACGAACCCACGTTGCTCGATCTGACGGGAGAAATCCTGAACTATTGCCGCAATGGAGACCGGGCCGCGTCGCCGGCGCTCTTAGCGGCCGTGGAGTTGTTGACACGTTCACCGGACCGTTTCAGTGCAGCACAGTTTAACCCGCTTACGGAAGAAGGACTTCCCGCTGGCCGGGCGATTGCACTGCTTACGCGAAGCGCGTTAGACGGCTGGCTGGAGCGTTTGAAAGTGGCGCTTGGCAAAGCGGAATAACCATACTATTTACCCAAAGAGCGCTTGCTGTGGCAGTGAGAATCGCGTAAAACTGTCAGCCGCTCAATGGCTACGAAAATAGAACATTATGTTTCAGGACAACCCGCTGCTAGCGCAGCTTAAACAGCAACTGCATTCCCAGACGCCGCGTGCAGAAGGGGTCGTAAAAGCCACGGAAAAAGGCTTTGGTTTCCTTGAAGTCGACGCGCAGAAAAGCTACTTCATTCCGCCACCGCAGATGAAGAAAGTGATGCACGGCGACCGCGTCATGGCGGTTATTCATACCGAAAAAGAGCGTGAATCTGCCGAGCCGGAAGAACTGATCGAGCCGCTCCTGACCCGTTTTGTGGGCAAGGTGCAGAGAAAAGACGATCGTCTCTCCATCGTGCCGGATCATCCTCTGCTGAAAGACGCCATCCCCTGCCGTGCCGCTCGCGGCGTTGAGCATGATTTTAAAGAAGGTGACTGGGCCGTTGCCGAAATGCGCCGTCATCCACTGAAAGGCGATCGCGGCTTCTATGCGGAACTGACCCAGTTCATCACGTTCGGTGATGACCATTTTGTACCGTGGTGGGTTACGCTTGCGCGCCATAATCTTGAGAAAGAAGCCCCGAACGGCGTCGCCACCGAGATGCAGGACGAAGGTCTGGAGCGTCGCGATCTGACTGCCCTGGAGTTTGTTACTATCGACAGCGCCAGTACGCAAGATATGGATGATGCGCTGTACGCTGAAGAACTTGCCGACGGCAAACTGCTGTTAACCGTGGCCATTGCCGATCCTACCGCCTGGATTGCTGAAGGCAGCAAGCTGGACGATATCGCAAAAATCCGTGCGTTCACCAACTATCTGCCGGGCTTTAACATCCCGATGCTGCCTCGTGAACTCTCCGACGATCTCTGTTCGCTGCGGCCGAACGAAGTGCGTCCGGTGCTCGCCTGCCGCATGACCATTGCTGCGGACGGCACAATTGAAGATGATATCGAATTCTTCGCGGCCACCATTGAATCTAAAGCCAAGCTGGCTTACGACGACGTCTCTGACTGGCTGGAGAACACGGGCAGCTGGGAACCGGCCTCTGAAGCCATTGCCGCACAGATTCGTCTGCTGCACCGCATCTGTCTGAGCCGCAGCGAGTGGCGTCAAACCCATGCGCTGGTGTTCAAGGATCGTCCGGACTATCGCTTTGTTCTGGGCGAAAAAGGTGAAGTGCTGGATATCGTGGCCGAACCACGACGCATTGCGAACCGCATCGTCGAAGAAGCGATGATTTCCGCCAATATTTGTGCCGCACGTGTGCTGCGCGACAAGCTCGGCTTCGGCATTTATAACGTTCATACCGGGTTTGATCCGGCGAACACCGAAGCGCTGGCCGCCTTACTGAAGAACCATGATGTGCATGTTGACCCGGAAGAAGTGCTGACCTTGCAGGGCTTCTGCAAGCTGCGCCGCGAGCTGGACGCACAGCCTTCTGGTTTCCTCGACAGCCGTATTCGTCGTTTCCAGTCCTTTGCCGAGATCAGCACTGAGCCTGGCCCACACTTCGGCCTCGGTCTTGAAGCCTACGCCACCTGGACATCTCCAATTCGTAAGTATGGCGATATGGTTAACCATCGCCTGCTGAAAGCGATCATTAAGGGCGAATCAATTGCGCGTCCTCAGGATGACACTACCCTGCAGATGGCAGATCGTCGGCGCCTGAACCGCATGGCGGAACGTGACGTAGGTGACTGGCTGTACGCCCGCTTCCTGCAGGACAAAGCCGGCACAGACACTCGCTTCGCTGCAGAAATCATTGATATCAGCCGTGGGGGGATGCGCGTACGTCTGGTGGATAACGGGGCGGTGGCCTTTATCCCTGCGCCGTTCCTGCATACCGTTCGCGATGAACTGGTCTGTAGCCAGGAAAACGGGACTGTGCAAATCAAAGGTGAAACGGTTTACAAGGTCACCGACGTGATTGACGTAACTATCGCCGAAGTCCGCATGGAAACCCGCAGCATTATCGCGCGCCCTGCCGCCTGATAAGCTGTTCAATTGTCGGCCCTTTCCTTGCCGGACGGGCCGACAATTTTTTCTTTTACGCCACGCTGCAAATTCTTCATTTTTTCTTACTATTTTCAGACTTCCCCCGCCCAAATTCGCCAGAATTATCTACAGTAAAAGAGTGCCGTTATATTCGGTTACGTGAATTTTTATTTGCTGAGTATCCTTTTTTACCTGACTCGTTTTATTATAAGAAACCCGGGAAAAAACAATAAGTTCACATCGGTCTGGCCGTGGTCTCACCACGAAAAAGCTGATTGCAACGGAATAATTTGTGCGCTAACAGGTAGCTGCAGGAGAAAACATGATGGACGATCGGGAGCAGAATTTGCTGTTTCGTTACATGGAAACTCACAGCCCCTGGTGGCGACTGACAGCAGACAGCAATGCTCTGCACCTTTCCACCAGCGAAAATGCCGATGTCACTCAGGTGGTGGCGCTGGATGATGAACAGGCCGAACTTATTCGCCAGTTAACCGTCATTACGTCCAGTATCTCTATGACGCTTTCGTTGTACGGTGAAGATGTTCCTGTTCACCTTGTCGGACGCAAAATAACCCGTAATGAGTGGGCCGGAACTGCCTCTGCGTGGAACGATACGCCTTCCGTAGCCCGGGACCTTGCTCAGGGGCTGTCCTTTGCGGAACAAGTGGTTTCGGAAGCCAACTCCGTTATCGTAATCCTCGATCAGAACGGCAATATTCAGCGGTTTAACCGTCTGAGCGAGGAGTACACCGGCCTGAAAGAACAAGAAGTTATCGGCCAGAACGTGTTTAAGCTGTTTATGAGCCGCAGTGAAGCGGCAGCCTCTAAGCGCAACATCACCGGCTTCTTTCGCAACGGCAGCTCTTACGAAGTCGAGCGCTGGATCAAAACGCGAAAAGGACAACGGTTGTTTCTGTTCAGAAACAAATTTGTCCACAGCGGCAGCGGTAAAAATGAAATTTTTCTTATCTGTTCCGGCACCGATATTACGGAGGAGCGCCGCGCCCAGGAGCGCCTGCGGGTGCTGGCCAATACCGACACCATCACCGGGTTGCCGAACCGCAACGCGATCCACGAACTGATTTCAGATGCCATCGACAGCCGCGGTGAGACGCAGGTTGGCGTGGTGTATCTCGATCTCGATAACTTCAAAAAGGTGAACGACGCCTACGGGCACATGTTTGGCGATCAGTTATTACAGGCGGTCGCGCTGGCCATTCTGAGCTGTCTGGAAGAAGGCCAGGTGCTGGCGCGACTCGGCGGCGATGAATTTATTGTCATGGCCACCAATACCTCTCAGGGTTCTCTGGAAGCGATGGCATCACGCATTCTGACCCGTCTGCGCCAGCCGTTCAGAATTGGTTTGATTGAAATTTACACCGGTTGCTCGTTAGGTATCGCCCTCGCCCCGCAGCACGGTAACGATCGGGAAAGCGTCATCCGCAATGCCGATACCGCCATGTACACCGCAAAAGAGAACGGCCGGGGTAAGTTCTGCGTCTTCTCGCCGGAAATGAACCAGCGCGTGTTTGAGTATCTCTGGCTGGATACCAACCTGCGCAAAGCGCTGGATAACGATCAACTGCTGATCCACTACCAGCCTAAAGTCACCTGGCGCGGTGAAGTCAGAAGCCTTGAAGCGCTGGTGCGCTGGCAATCACCAGAACGCGGGTTAATTCCTCCGCTGGAGTTTATCTCGTATGCTGAGGAGTCAGGGCTGATTGTGCCGCTTGGCCGCTGGGTCATGCTTGATGTGGTTCGCCAGGTGGCGAAATGGCGCGACAAAGGCATTAACCTGCGCGTGGCGGTGAACGTCTCGGCCCGTCAGCTGGCAGATCAAACCATTTTCAACGACTTAAAACAGGCCCTGAAGGATCTGGATTTTGAATACTGCCCTATCGACGTTGAGTTAACGGAAAGCTGCCTCATTGAAAACGAAGAGCTGGCGCTGTCGGTGATCCAGCAGTTCAGCCAGCTTGGTGCGCAAATCCATCTGGACGATTTTGGTACCGGCTACTCGTCTTTGTCGCAGCTGGCACGCTTCCCCATCGATGCGATAAAACTCGATCAGTCATTTGTCCGGGATATTCATAAACAGTCTATTTCCCAGTCGCTGGTGCGGGCCATCGTCGCGGTGGCACAGGCGCTTAATTTGCAGGTCATTGCCGAAGGTGTGGAGAACGCAAAAGAAGACGCCTTTCTGACTAAGAACGGCGTCAACGAACGGCAGGGTTTTCTCTTTGCTAAGCCCATGCCCGCTGCCGCATTCGAGCGATGGCTAAAGCGATATCAGGCGCGTAAACAGCACTAACTGGCTTTGCGTAAACCCGCCGCCTGGTGGCGGTTTTGCAGCATGACCAGACGCTCCATATAGGCGATATCTTTTGGTTCAAGGCAGAACGCAGCGTCAACCCAATCTTCCGTGATATCCATCAGCTCGCTGCGAGGCAGCTGCAGCACGCGGGTACGGGCGCGTAACATCGCCTTTACGCCGTTCATCTTCGGCCGCAGCGTGTCAATGAACGTTCTGACGGAGACGTAACTTTGCCCAGGTTCGAACAGGACATCCACTAACCCATGCTGTTCATACCATTCTGCCGTATGAGACTCCCCTTTGTAGATGAGCTCCTCCGCCAGCTTCATGCCTGAGCGGCGAGCAACCAGCGAGTACCCCCCCATGCCGGGGAAAAGGTTGAAGGCGATCTCAGGGAAGCCTAAGCGGGCATCGCGCTGGGACAGCACAAAGTGGTGCGCCAGCGCGGCTTCGAATCCGCCCCCTAACGCACTGCCTTCGACCATCGCCAGGGTAATAGCCCCCGTATCAAATCCCCGTGACGCCGCATGAACGCAGTCCACGCAGGCACGGGCATAGGCTCTTAACGCTTCGCGGCGTCCGTTTTGGATACATTCGACAAAGAACTGTAAATCACCTCCCGCATTGTACATCTCGGGCACCAGCGAACCGGTAACCCAAAAATCGACCGCAAACCCGGACTGGCGAACGAGCCAGGAGAGGTTCATGATCTCTTCGAATAACGCATGGTTGAAGCAAGGTCGTGGCTGCGCCCGTAACATCATCCAGACTGTGCAGCGCTCCTCCTCATAATACCCGGACAACTGAGTGAAACGTTCAGTATCGGTAAACAGTGTGCAGGTAGCCTGATTGATAACTGTCATAGTCTAATTCCTCATATAAAAAAGCGCCTTGCGCGCAGTTTTAGACTAATCCACTCATTCATCACGCTGCATGCGGGGGAATAAATTTATTACTTTCATTTATGTAATTTAGTTATTGCATTTTTTCCCTTCTCTTTTGAATCCATTTTCTGCATCATTGAAAATATTAACTTTTCGTACCCGGGATGAGATTATGTCTAACATTGATGCGCAGGCCGTAGCCCAACGAATTGATACCGTGCTGGATATACTGGTTGCGGGCGATTATCACTCTGCGATCCGTAACCTTGAGATCCTGAAGTCTGAACTTCTGGCTCAGACTGGCGCCGAAACCGCGTCAGAAAACAGACAGCCAAAAGCCCCGTGGGAAGTTTAACCACGCCCTATCCGCCCTCGTTTCGCTTTATTAAATGGATGCTATGAATTCCCGACAACAAATCATTTTGCAGATGGTCATCGATCAGGGGCGCGTGAGCGTCGTCGATCTCGCTAAAACGACAGGCGTTTCTGAAGTCACCATCCGTCAGGATCTGAATCTACTCGAAAAACAGAGCTACCTGCGTCGTGCGCATGGGTATGCGGTCCCGCTGGACAGCGAGGACGTAGAAACCCGCATGATGAATAACTATGCCCTCAAACGTGAGCTGGCTGAGTTTGCCGCGTCCTTAGTGAACAATGGCGAAACGGTCTTTATTGAGAACGGCAGTAGCAACGCCCTGCTGGCCCGCACCCTGGCCGAGCAAAAAGACATCACCATCATTACCGTCAGTAGCTATATCGCTCACTTGTTGAAGGAGACACGCTGCGAGGTCATCCTGCTGGGCGGTATCTATCAGAAAAAAAGTGAGAGCATGGTCGGCCCGCTGACGCGTCAGTACGTGCAGCAGGTGCATTTCAGCAAGGCCTTCATCGGTATTGACGGCTGGCAGCCCGAAACCGGCTTTACCGGTCGGGATATGATGCGTTCAGACGTTGTGAACGCGGTACTGGAAAAAGAGTGTGACGCAATCGTGCTGACCGACAGTTCAAAATTTGGCGCGGTCCATCCTTATACGATGGGGCCAATATCCCGGTTCAGCCGCGTAATTACTGATGACCGTCTGAGCGAAGCGCATCGGAATAAACTCCAGGAAGACGGACTTATCGTCGACATTATTAAAAAACCCGCCTGAGTCCGCGAGCGCCTGAATTTCAGGCGCCTCTTAACCTCTCTCTGAGAGGAATCCTAACCCCCCTTTAAGAGTTTTTACCTGTTTAACTGACCCTGAAGACGTAAAATTAATGTTAGCGATATAACAGGAAGTGACTATCACCTGCGTGATGACGTAACACCTGCGCGACCAGCTTTCACGGAGAACAGAATTTAAGTATTCGTTTAGTCTATACTTAAAGCGTGCATCTTTCCGTGAATCGATAATTCAGGAGAAAGTATTATGACCTTAACCAGCAAAAAATTAGCCGCCGCTGTTCTGGCAATCACTGTAGCAATGTCCCTGAGCGCATGCTCTAACTGGTCTAAACGTGACCGTAACACCGCCATTGGTGCCGGTGCTGGTGCACTGGGTGGTGCAGTATTAACAGACGGTAGTACGCTGGGTACATTAGGTGGTGCTGCTGTTGGTGGTATTATCGGTCACCAGGTCGGCAAATAATTATTATACGCCCTGATGGGCATCGCGATATTTATCGAATTTCAGGTCTGACTTACGCACGTATAAAACAAGAGCCACGGTAAATACCGTGGCTCATTTATTTTAGCCGCCCGCCAGTTTTACTTTCATCTCTTTGGCTTCGAGATGCGATTTAATGACGTCGCGTTTATCACCCTGGATTTCGATTATCCCGTCTTTGACGGCACCGCCGCAGCCACATTTCTTTTTCAGTTCAGCCGCCAGTTTCGCCAGTTCTGCATCATCCAGATCGATACCCGTGATAAGGCAAACACCCTTACCTTTACGCCCGCTGGTCTGGCGCTGGATACGGACAATACCGTCGCCCTTTGGGCGCTCTGCTTTCGCTTTCGGTTCATCAATGCGCCCGGTTTCGGTTGAATAGACCAGACGGCTGTTTGAGTCGGTCATTACGCCCCCTTTTTCAGTGATGCGTTGATAGCCTTAAGCGTCTCTGCCGGATTGGCAGATTGTGTCACCGGACGGCCGATGACCATGTAATCCACGCCTGCCGCCAGCGCCTGCTCAGGGGTCATAATACGGCGCTGATCGCCAGCCTCGCTGCCCGCTGGGCGGATACCCGGCGTGACCAGTTTGAAATTCTGGCCCAGCTCCGTTTTGAAACGCACCGCTTCCTGCGCGGAACAGACAACACCGTCCAGGCCGCAATTCTGCGTCAGCCGCGCAAGACGCTCTGCATGTTCAGCCGGTGACAACGTCACACCGAGGTCGCGCAGGTCATTTTCGTCCATGCTGGTCAGCACCGTTACCGCAATCAACAAGGGGGCGTCGCTGCCAAACGGCAGAAGCGCTTCACGCGCGGCTGTCATCATTCTCGCCCCAC
Organism: Enterobacter cloacae complex sp. OE43NF; assembly: GCF_023544405.1. Taxonomy (NCBI): domain Bacteria; kingdom Pseudomonadati; phylum Pseudomonadota; class Gammaproteobacteria; order Enterobacterales; family Enterobacteriaceae; genus Enterobacter; species Enterobacter cloacae complex sp. OE43NF. The sequence continues at coordinate 16,496 of NZ_JAMJFW010000056.1, read as the reverse complement.
CCGATGCATGCACGTTAACCATCCATACACCCAACTCGGCAGCCGCGGCAACGGCGTGCGCCGTGGTGTTTGGAATATCATGGAATTTGAGGTCGAGGAAAACGTCAAAACCGCGCTGTTGCAGATCGCGTACGATTTGCGGTCCAAATAACGTAAACATCTCTTTGCCCACTTTAAGGCGACAGTCGCGAGGATCAATACCGTCGACAAAAGCCAGAGCAGCGTCACGTTTATTGTAATCAAGAGCAACAACAACAGGAGAATCAGTAACTACGCGGTAAGTGGAGGAAGTAACAGACGTCATGACCAGCCCTTTTCGTCTATGGGCGCGCAGCGGCGCGGAACAGATAAACGGCGTGCATTCTACCTGCCAGCGCCACAAATTGACAGGATCGTTTTATTCCCTGCCAGGCTGGCAAACCGCACGATGCTGAACGGGATTATAAAAGTGATAAGTATGTTGTAACTAAAGTGAGGTGTTTTAAAAAAATTACTGTCCATCGAGACCGCGAATGGGCTTGATGGTTGACCAGGCCCGGCACGAAGGACAGTGCCAGTACAGCGTATACGCGGTAAAACCACACTTCTGACAGCGGTAGCGCGGCTTGCTACGCACCTGTTCGCCCACCATGTCACGCAGCACCATCAGGCTCTCTTTAGCACGCCCTTCTTCTGCGTCGTTCAGGTGGTAATCCATCAGCTTATGGAAAACCCGCATGGTAGGATGACGCTGCAGCTGACGCGTAATATAAACCTGCGCCGTGTCGCTGCCCTCATGCTGCTCCACTACGTCGGAAAGCATCAGCTCCGCAGTGGCTCCGGTGTTCTCTTCCACGCAGCGGCGCAGGAACGCTACCCACTCATCCTGTTTACCCAGCTGTTGATAACAGGTCTGCAGCATTTCAAGGGTTTCACTGACCAGCTCTTTGTCCTGATCAATGACGCGCAGCAGGCTTTCAACGGCTTTGGCATAGTCGCCACTTGCCATAAACACGCGCCCCATCATGATGGAAATACGCGCGCTGTTGCGGTCTGCGGCGGCCCCTTTCTTCAGCAACGCCATGGCTTTGTCCATGTCGTCGTTCCCCATCTGTTGCAGGGCCAGTTCGCAGTAGAAATGGGCTATCTCGACGCGCTGTTTGTCTTTACCCAACTTAACCAGACGTTCAGCGGTATCAATGGCTTTCTGCCAGTCGCTGGTGGCCTGGTAAATCTGCAGCAGCTGCTGCAGCGCACCTATGCGGAAATCGGTTTCATCCACCAGTTGCGAGAACATGTCTTCCGCACGGTCATACAACCCTGCCGCCATGTAGTCGCGGCCCAGCTGTTGTACTGCCAGCAGGCGCTGATCGTAAGTTAACGAGGCGCTTTCCATGAGGGTCTGGTGAATACGAATGGCACGGTCAACCTCGCCGCGCGAGCGGAACAGGTTGCCCAGGGTCAGGTGTGCTTCAACGGTCCCTGTGTCCTCTTTTAACATGTCGAGGAACAGGTCGACCGCTTTGTCCTGTTGATTGCTCAGGAGGAAGTTCACCCCTGCAACGTAGTCGCGGGAGAGTCGGTTCGCCTCATCCTGTTTTGTTTGTTGCGCACTTCTGCGGCCCATATACCAGCCATAGGCAGCGGCTACAGGCAAAAGCAGAAACAACAACTCCAGCATATTCGATTATTCCTTGACGACCGGCACACCAGAGCTTTCCGGGATGTCGGACGCAGGCGCAATTTGATGTTCGAGGCGTTTAATTTTACGTTCAGCGCGCGCAAGCGAAACACGTACTTTTAACCAGAACAGACCGCAAACCAGCCAGCCGATGGCGAAACCCGCTGCGAACAAGACCGCCAGCAGGCTCGAAACCCGATACTCGCCCTGCGCCAGCAGATAGTTAAACGTCACCTGTTGATCGTTTTGTGCACCCAATGTGACTGAAATGACAAAAATCGCCAATACCAGTAAGAAAATGAGTAAATATTTCACATTACTTCCCGTTATGTGGTTCAAGCGAATAAAGTGTGTTCAACTTACCGCAATCAGCCTTATAAACTACCATTTTAGCGACGGGCGCGAAACGGAAAAAGTGACGCGCCCGTCATGGATTTATGGGCTGAATGCGCAAAATCAACCTTCAGACGCCACTGTGCTCCCTTTCGGCGATCTCTTCTTTCTCTTCCGGCGGCGGCGTTAACGGACCGCAGAGCCGTTCAGCCAGCCAGGTGGCAAGGGTAACAAGCAGCCATGAAATGAGCGTCGCCACCACTAAATCGCGTGGCCAGTGCATGCCCAGCAGTAGACGGCTCCCCATCACCCCCGTCGCCCAGACCAGTAAAATGGCGATAGTGACAGTACGACGCCGCGGCCATAAAAGGCCGACGGCAAGAAGTGCCCAACTGGCGGCGAACATGGTGTGCCCGGATGGAAACGCAAAGCCGGTCTCTTTTTGCCAGTGTTTACGTAAAAACGTTGGGATATCCTGCTGTTCCGCAAGCTGTTCTTTTACCAGCGCACCGCGATCTTTACGTTTTAAATTGTAGAACTCATTCACCGGAACATGATGCGTTTTTTCCAGCCAGACCACAAAAGGCCGCGGCTCCTGCACATGGCCTTTCACCCAGGATTTTACCCCCTGGCCAACAAGGATCGCCCCACCGAGGATAGCAAAGAGCACCAGCGCTGCGCGGAGACGAAAGCGCAGGCACCACAAAAACCAGGCGCAAAGCACTACATGAGTAATGATGCCCCATGGCTGGGTGACCGTCTCTGTTATCCAGTATAACGTTTTCAGCCACAGGGTATTGTGCCCGGGCTGCCACATCCAGCCTGATACCCAAACGGCTAATGGCATAATCAACAATATGGCCGCACCTGCTGCCGTTCGTCTGGCGATTGAAAGCATGTCTTCTCCTTTTTCGCTAAGCGTCACAATCATAACTGAAATTCATCCGACGGGTGGATATGTCGGATCGTGCGTTTAACGTTCGTATAGCATGGCAGCCATTAGGCGAACCTGCTGAGCTTGTGGCAAAATGAACGGATACAGAAAGCAAAAACAGGCGGAAGACACGAAACGTGTCAGCCTACTCTGGAGAATCACATGCAGCTTAAACGTGTGGCAGAAGCCAAACTGCCAACCCCATGGGGCGATTTCCTGATGGTGGGATTTGAAGAACTGGCGACCGGACAGGATCACGTCGCGCTGGTGTACGGCGACATTTCAGGACAAACCCCGGTACTTTCTCGCGTTCATTCGGAGTGTCTGACCGGCGATGCGTTGTTCAGCCTGCGCTGTGATTGCGGTTTCCAGCTGGAGGCAGCGCTCTCTCATATTGCCGAAGAGGGTCGCGGTGTGCTGCTTTATCACCGCCAGGAAGGGCGCAATATTGGCTTGCTGAATAAAATCCGCGCCTACGCGCTGCAGGACCAGGGGTACGACACGGTAGAAGCAAACCACCAGCTCGGCTTCGCTGCCGATGAGCGCGATTTCACGCTGTGTGCGGATATGTTTAAGCTGCTGGGCGTGGATGAAGTACGCCTGCTGACTAACAACCCGAAAAAAGTCGAAATTCTGACCGAAGCGGGGATCAATATCGTTGAGCGTGTACCGCTCATTGTGGGACGTAACCCAAAAAACGCGCACTACCTCGATACCAAAGCCGCCAAAATGGGGCATCTGCTGAGCGAGTGATCGCGAAGTGCCCGGCAACGCCATCGCGTGCCGGGCTGGCTCCATCAGTCCAGCATCTTACGAATCACGTAATGTAGAATGCCGTCGTTCTGGTAATAGGTGAGTTCTGTTGCCGTATCGATACGACACCGGCAGTCGAGCACCTCTGTTTTACCGTCTGCGCGCGTTAATTTCACCGGCACCGTTTTACCCGGCTGCAGATTTTGCAGGCCGCTGATGTCAATCAGCTCTTCCCCGGTGAGTCCCAGCGTTTTACGGGTGACGCCCTGCGGGAATTCGAGTGGCAGGATCCCCATCCCTATCAGGTTTGAACGGTGGATACGTTCAAACGATTCGGCAATCACCACCCGAACCCCAAGCAGACGCGGGCCTTTCGCCGCCCAGTCACGGCTGGAGCCAGAGCCGTACTCTTTCCCGGCGATAACCGCCAGCGGCGTGCCTTCCTGCTGGTATTTGACGGCGGCGTCATAAATTGAGATCACGTCGCTCCCCGGCAAATGTCGCGTCATGCCCCCTTCCACGCCCGGCACCATTTCATTGCGGATACGGATATTGGCAAACGTGCCGCGCATCATCACTTCATGGTTACCACGACGTGAGCCATAGGAGTTGAAATCCCGGCGCTCCACACCCCGGCTCTGCAGGTAACGGCCTGCTGGACTGTCGGCTTTGATGCTTCCCGCCGGCGAAATGTGGTCCGTGGTGACAGAGTCTCCCAGCATCGCCAGAATGCGCGCGCCGTGGATATCCTGCAGCGGTGCAGGTTCAGCCAGCATCTCATCGAAGAACGGCGACAGGCGGATATAGGTCGAATCGTCCTGCCAGTCATAGGTATCTGAACCCACGACGTCGATGGCCTTCCATTCCGGCGTACCTTCAAACACCTCCGCATACTCTTTGCGGAACATTTCGGTAGAAACTTTCTCTACGGCCAATGCAATTTCCCGGGCAGATGGCCAGATATCCTTCAGATAGACCGGATCATTCTTGCGATCGTGGCCAATCGGATCAGTGACCAGGTTGATATTCATATTCCCGGCCAGAGCGTATGCCACAACCAGCGGTGGAGACGCCAGCCAGTTGGTCTTGACCAGCGGATGAATACGGCCTTCAAAGTTTCGGTTACCGGAGAGAACGGCCCCGACGGTGAGATCGCCCTGCTTGATCGCCATCTCAATCGGTTCAGGTAACGGACCCGAGTTCCCGATACAGGTGGTGCAACCGTACCCCACCAGGTTAAAGCCCAGCTCATCCAGATACGGCGTTAATCTGGCCTGTGCAAGGTAATCTGAAACCACTTTGGAGCCCGGTGCCAGAGAGGCTTTTACCCACGGCTGTGGCTTAAGCCCCAGCTCTACCGCTTTCTTCGCCAGCAGACCGGCGGCCATCAGCACGCTGGGGTTCGACGTGTTTGTACAGGAGGTTATGGCTGCAATGACAACCGCACCATCCGGAAGCTGATACTGATGTCCGTTCAGGACATAGTCGATTGGGCGGTGGTCTTTTTTCGCCGTGTTAACCTCCAGTTCATTACTGGCGGCAAAGGCTTTCGGTACGTCACTCAACGCCACCCGATCCTGTGGACGTTTTGGCCCCGCCAGGCTCGCCTCGACGGTTCCCATATCCAGTTCAAGTGTGCTGGTAAATACCGGTTCATCGCCCGGGTTACGCCACATCCCCTGCGCTTTGGTATACGCTTCAACCAGCGCCACCTGCTCTTCGCTACGGCCACTCAGGCGCATATATTCCAGCGTGACAGTATCGATGGGGAAAAAGCCACAGGTTGCGCCATACTCCGGCGCCATGTTGGCGATGGTAGCACGGTCGGCAAGCGGTAATGAATCCAGCCCGTCACCGTAGAATTCGACAAATTTACCCACCACACCATGCTTACGCAGCATCTGCGTGACGGTAAGTACCAGGTCGGTGGCGGTAATGCCTTCCGACAGTTTGCCGGTAAGCTTAAAGCCCACCACATCAGGGATCAGCATCGATACCGGCTGGCCAAGCATGGCCGCTTCGGCTTCAATTCCGCCAACGCCCCAGCCCAGAACGCCCAGACCGTTAATCATGGTGGTGTGCGAATCGGTGCCCACCAGAGTATCCGGATAGGCCACCCACTCTTTATCCTGCAATTCACTCCAGACCGCTTTGCCCAGGTATTCAAGATTCACCTGGTGGCAGATACCCGTACCGGGCGGAACGACGCTAAAGCGGCTAAAGGCCTGCTGCCCCCACTTCAGAAAGACGTAACGTTCGTGGTTACGCTCCATTTCCAGACGTACGTTTTCGCCAAAGGCATCGTCGTCACCAAAGTGGTCCACGGTGACAGAGTGGTCGATAACGAGATCAACGGGAGAGAGCGGATTTACTTTAGCGGTATCGCCGCCAAGGCGCTTCACCGCTTCGCGCATTGCCGCAAGGTCAACCACAGCAGGGACCCCGGTAAAGTCCTGCATCAGAACCCTTGCCGGTCGATAGGCAATTTCTCTGTCAGCATGGGCATGCTTAAGCCACCCTGCCAGCGCCTGGATATCTTCAAGGGTGACGGAATCACCATCCTGCCAGCGTAAGAGGTTTTCCAGTAAAACTTTCAAGGACTTGGGTAAACGCGAAATGTCCCCAAGCGTCCTGGCTGCCAGCGGCAGGCTGTAGTAGTGCCAGGTTTTATTTTCTGCCTGTAATGTGTCCTTACTGGCTTCGCGTAGGGTTACCGACATAAGCTCCTCCTTAATTACAGAGATGTCCTGACAATCATCAGGGCTGTAATTAAAGATAACACAAAGATGTCGTAACGTTTTGATAACAACCCGAAATGATAAATCCAGGAATGTTCCAGTGCGGGGGAGAAAACAAAAAACCCCGCCGTAGCGAGGTTTTACGATTTAGTGGAGGGCCAGCCAGATAAGCTGTGACCAGAACAGAATCGACGCGGAAAAAACGCCGAGCCATGACCAGTATTTCATAGACATCATGTTATTCATCATAGGGACACCAGGCATTATTTATTAAAGGTTCCGAGGTCTACCCTCAGTTCAATATTGCTGATGTGTATTTATTAAAGAGTACAAATGCATTGAGCCTTTATTCAGACTATTTGCATCATTACGCAATTAAGTAAATTATTGTTTTTTGGGTTCGTCTTCTGCGAACACATCAATAAACGCTTGCTGTTGCGGCGTCAGTTTCCAGGACACGGGTACGGCAGTGGCAGGTGCTTTGCGCACTTTGTGGCCCCTGTCACGAAGCTGACACATCTGTTTAACTGTTTCTGTACGTACCGTCACTGCCATATTCAACCCCAATAGTTCCAGGCCAGGAAAGCAACCACCACCCAAAACAAGGCGGAGACGAGAAAGACCGCCAGCCAGGCTTTACGCTTGAGCGCAGGATCCCTTTGCGGTTCTTCACTTCCTGAAGGCATTGCTAACCTCATACAATCGATATCGCTTATCATTTAGAGACCAAACAATTGGTACAATTAATCATCTGTTGAGATAAATCCTAAAGAAACTTTAGCCGAAAAGCCAGTGAATTTACGTATCTATTGATGGGAAATATTCATTCTTTTGACCAGAAATAAATATTTGAAAGGAAATATTTGCGAAGCCAAAAATTAGTTCTACTTTTGTCGCCAATTCACGACATTATAACCACACTAAATAAATGGTTAATGACATTATACGGCACTTAAGTGCAGATGATGATAATTCTAATTTAGCTTTGAGAGGTTATTTCGGTATCTTTCCTGGGCGGAAAGATACCGGGAGTGATTATTTTGCCGGAAGTTTGATGTCTTTAAACATCTCTTCGATATCTTCATTTGAACGTAATGCCACGGCCGTATCGACCACGTCGCGCGTTAAATGTGGGGCAAAGCGCTGAATAAAATCATACATATAGCTACGCAGGAAGGTACTGCGACGGAAACCAATCTTAGTGGTGCTATGGCTGAAAATATCATGCGCATCAAGACGCACGAGGTCAGGGTCAGATACGGGATCAACCGCCATGCTGGCAATCACCCCTACCCCCAGTCCAAGCCGCACGTAGGTCTTAATTACGTCAGCATCGGTTGCGGTGAAGACGATACGCGGCGTTAATCCTGCACGATTGAATGCAGTATCAAGCTCGGAGCGCCCGGTAAAGCCGAAGGTATACGTCACTAAGGGGTATTGCGCCAGCTCTTCAATAGTGACCGACCCTTTACCGGCTAACGGGTGATCGGGCGTGACGACAATAGAACGGTTCCAGTGATAGCACGGCAGCATAACCAGATCGTCATACAGATGCAGCGCTTCGGTTGCGATAGCAAAGTCCGCATTACCCTTCGAAACCGCCTCAGCGATTTGCGTCGGCGAGCCCTGATGCATATGGAGAGAGACGCGTGGATAGCGCTCAATAAAGCCCTTAATAACGCCCGGCAGCGCATAGCGTGCCTGGGTATGGGTGGTGGCAATATACAGCGACCCTTTATCCGGCCAGGTATGCTCACCCGCCACCGATTTAATGGCGTCGACTTTAGAGAGAACCTCCCGCGCGATGCGGATAATCTCCTGCCCTGCTGGCGTCACCTGGGTGAGGTGTTTACCGCTACGAGCAAAAATCTGAATACCTAACTCATCTTCCAGCATGCGGACCTGCTTGCTGATACCCGGCTGAGAGGTATATAGCCCCTCAGCGGTAGAAGAGACGTTAAGGTTGTGGTTTACCACCTCAACAATATAACGAAGCTGCTGTAATTTCATGCCAGACCATCCGATTTAGCGCATGCGGTCAATCGCTTAAGACGATTTGATAATAAGAAAAGGGTTAACTATAACCACTATATCATTTATAGCCTGACTGTATAGTACGGAACAAAAAATAATAACAAGGTAATAAAAAAGGGCCGGAAGTCCGGCCCTTTCACAGGTAAGTTACGGTAAGGAAAGATTATTTCTTGCCTTCCACCCATTTGCCATCCACAAAGAATGCTGACCAGCCGGTTGCCTTGCCGTCTTTCTCCGCCGCAACATACTGCTGCTTCGTTTTACGGCTAAAACGCACAACGGTTTTATTGCCTTCCGGATCCTGCTGTGGCGCATCGGCCAGATAGCGCAGTTTCTCAGGCAGGCGGTCGCGGAAACGGTACAACTCTTCCACCAGTGGCGCGCGGGTTTCGCGCGATTTAGGGAAGGTGTTTGCCGCAAGGAACACGCCGGCAGCACCATCACGCAGCACGAAGTAAGCGTCGGACTTCTCGCACGGCAACTCTGGCAGCGGAACCGGATCTTCCTTCGGCGGCGCGACTTCACCGTTACGCAGGATTTTACGCGTGTTCTTACACTCGTCGTTGGTGCACGCCATGTACTTGCCGAAGCGCCCCATTTTCAGGTGCATCTCAGAACCACACTTCTCACACTCAACGATAGGACCGTCGTAACCTTTAATGCGGAACTCACCCTCTTCGATCTCATATCCATCGCAGGTCGGGTTATTACCGCAGACGTGCAATTTACGTTTTGGATCGATGAGGTAGCTGTCCATCGCGGTGCCGCATTTCTTACAGCGACGTTTTGCACGCAGGGCGTTGGTTTCCGCATCATCACCTTCCAGCACGTTGAGCACTTCGTTCTCAGGTACCAGGTTAATGGTGGTTTTGCAGCGTTCTTTCGGCGGCAGCGCGTAGCCAGAACAGCCGAGGAAAACGCCGGTGGTGGCAGTACGGATCCCCATTTTACGACCGCAGGTTGGGCAGTCGATGCTGGTCAGGACCATCTGATTCGGCAGCATGCCGCCCTCTTCAGGATCTTTTTCCGCTTTTTCAAGCTGGTTGGTAAAGTCGCTGAAGAAGCTGTCGAGAACCTTTTTCCACTCGGCCTGATGGCTGGCAACCTGATCGAGGCTGTCTTCCATTTGCGCGGTGAAGTCGTAGTTCATCAGTTCGCGGAAGTTGGCTTCCAGGCGGTCAGTGACGATCTCACCCATTTTTTCCGCATAGAAACGACGGTTTTCAACACGAACGTAACCGCGGTCCTGAATGGTCGAAATAATCGACGCATAGGTGGACGGACGGCCAATACCGCGTTTTTCCAGCTCTTTAACCAGAGACGCTTCGCTGAAACGCGCTGGCGGCTTGGTGAAGTGCTGGGCAGGCACGAGATCAACCAGAGAGAGCTCATCCCCTTTGTTTACCGCAGGCAGAGTTCTGTCTTCATCACCCTTACGCAGCGCAGGCATCACTTTAGTCCAGCCATCGAAGCGCAGGATACGGCCACGCGCTTTCAGGCGGAAATCACCCGCGCCAACGGTCAGCGTGGTGGAGTCATACTGTGCTGGTGTCATCTGACACGCCACGAACTGACGCCAGATAAGCTGATACAGCTTCTGGGCATCGGCTTCCATATCTTTCAGCGATTCGGCTAATACGGAGACGTCAGAAGGACGAATGGCTTCGTGCGCTTCCTGTGAGTTCTCCTTGCTGGCGTACTGGTTTTCACTCGCTGGCAGGTATTTCTTACCGAAGTTGTCACTGATGTAGCCGCGCACCATGTTGACGGCATCCTGGCTCAGGTTTGTCGAGTCAGTACGCATATAGGTGATATAACCCGCTTCATACAGACGCTGGGCCATCATCATGGTTTTCTTCACGCCATAACCCAGGCGCGTGCTCGCAGCCTGTTGCAGCGTAGACGTAATAAACGGTGCGCCAGGTTTGCTGCTGGTCGGTTTGTCTTCACGCTCCAGAACCTGGTAGCGCGCTTTTTCCAGCAGCGCCACGGCAGCCATGGTCTGCTCACGGTTTTCAGGACGGAACGGTTTGTCATTCTGATGACTCACCTGCAGCGGCAGCGCATCTCCACCCGGCGTGGTGACATTGGCATCCACTTCCCAGAACTCTTCCGGGACGAAGGCTTTGATCTCACGCTCACGTTCAACAACCAGACGCACAGCAACGGACTGCACACGCCCTGCGGACAGACCGCGGGCAATCTTTTTCCACAGCAGTGGAGAGACCATGTAACCCACGACACGGTCCATAAAACGGCGTGCCTGCTGCGCGTTTACGCGGTCGATGTTCAGTTCACCCGGCTTCTCAAACGCCTGTCGAATCGCATTCTTCGTAATTTCGTTAAACACTACACGGCTGTAGCGTTTGTCGTCACCCCCGATCACTTCCCGCAGGTGCCAGGCAATGGCTTCCCCTTCGCGGTCAAGGTCGGTTGCGAGATAAATGTGGTCTGCTTTTTCAGCAAGCTGTTTCAGCTCGTTAACGACTTTTTCTTTGCCGGGCAGCACTTCATAGTGTGCATCCCAGTTATGCCATGGGTTAACACCCATGCGGTTGACAAGCGCGCTACGTTCATCCTTTTTAGGCTTTTTAGCCCCTTTGGTGGAGGTAGAGTCTGCGCTCTTTTTGCTGGCTGAGCCACTGGTCGGCAAATCGCGGATGTGACCGACGCTGGACTTAACCACGTAGTCATTACCCAGATACTTATTGATCGTTTTGGCTTTTGCCGGGGACTCAACGATGACGAGAGCTTTACCCATATTCACCTTTACCTAATTTAATTCTTCCAGGAATACGCCGCATGTTGATTTCCCTTCCACTGACGACGAGCCATTGATATTGCGACTGCGTCAGGGGATATCAACCCCTTTGTCTTACTGAACGTCATAGCGTTAACGCCCAGGTGATTGAGTTATCGGGTATTTTTCTCACATCGGATGTAATTCGTGACGAATTCCCGGTCGAATGTCAAGCAATTCTGTTGCCAGAATGACGAAAGCGCACACTCTACCTGATAAAATTCGTTACGCAACTTTATTAGCATGCAAAAGCAAATCCTGCCAGCCAGGTCACGGCACCTTACCCCCTCACATTACAGGGAAAATTTGCCCCCAAAGCGCCCCCGGCGTAGACTATTGTCACTGTTTAAGGAGTGGATTATGCAGAATACAACCCAACCCATTGATCGAGCCTCTCTGCTTATCGAAGCAAATAAGCTGATTCGTGACCATGAAGACACCCTGGCGGGCATTGAAGCGACCGGCGTGGAACAACGTAACGGCGTGCTGGTATTCAGCGGCGAATACTTCCTTGACGAACAAGGGTTACCCACCCCGAAAAGCACCGCCGTATTCAATATGTTTAAATACCTGGCGCACACGCTTTCAGAGAAATATCACCTGGTCGATTAACGCAAAACGCGAGGCACTGGCCTCGCGTTTTTGTTTACAGCAGCGGTTTTTGTCCGCGTTGCAACCAGCGGAGCAGCAGGCGATCCGCGCTTTCGGCCGCGCTGTTCGTAAAGCGGTCAAGCAGTCGCTTACGCTGGGTAAAGCGCACGCCAACCAGTTCGCGTCCTTCCATCAGATTCAACAGCAGGTCGTCACTGGTGCCCACTTCATCCACCAGCCCTTTTTCCTGCGCCTGCGTACCGTACCAGTGCTCCCCAGTTGCCACCTGGTCAATATCAAGCGCCGGGCGCATACGGTGTACAAAGTCTTTAAAGAGGTGATGGGTTTCATTGAGATCTTCACGGAATTTCTGCCGTCCTTCTTCCGTGTTCTCCCCCAGCAGCGTCAGGGTACGTTTGTACTGACCCGCCGTATGCAATTCAATGTCGATCTCTTTGCTTTTCAGGAAGCGGTTAAAGTTCGGGATTTGCGCAACCACCCCGATGGAGCCAATAATAGAAAACGGCGCCGCAACAATTTTATCCGCCACGCAGGCCATCATATAGCCACCGCTCGCCGCGACTTTGTCCACCGCAACCGTCAGCGGGATCTGTTTTTCACGCAGACGCTGTAGCTGCGAAGCCGCCAGCCCATAACCATGAACGACCCCACCCGGACTCTCAAGACGGACGACCACCTGATCCTGCGGTTTAGCCACGGCAAGCACGGCGGTGACTTCTTCACGCAGGGAAGAGACTTCATGGGCATCCATGCTGCCTTTAAAATCGAGCACATAGACACGCGGGGTTGAGGTTTCCTCCGGCGCGTTAAGCTTCGCTTTGGCTTTTGCCGCTTTGGCGTCCTGCTTATGCTTTTTCTTCTGCGCTTTGTGCCACAGTTTCTGTTGATGGCTGTCAAGCAGGGCCAGCGACATCTCTTCCTGCATCTCTTTATACTGCTCGCTCAGGCGGGTAATGCGTAACTCACCACGCTGACGTTTGCGCTGCGTCAGGTTAACAATCAGAACGGCCACTACCGCAATGGCAATCACCACCGTCGCGATCTTTGCCAAAAACAACCCATATTGAGAAAGTAATTCCACGCGTTCCACCTTGATTTAACCACGAATCTTTGACGGCAGTGTACAACAGCCCTGCCCATGCGTCTCGCTCGTGACATTACCTCTGCGAGCCGTCTTCAGGAATCCCCCGATTCTGGTTTAAATATTTGCAAATTGTTAATTTTACAGCGATGCGTCCTGTAGACTGATTGAATTCTCATGCTAATTCGGGCATAAAGCCGAAAAGTCACACAATAAGGCGTCTTTGCATCACTGTGCGCCGAGGAGTCACCGTGCATTATCAACCGCAAAAAAATCTGCTGCAGAACCGCATCATTCTGGTCACTGGTGCCAGCGATGGCATTGGCCGCGAAGCGGCACTGACCTACGCTGACTATGGCGCGAGCGTAATTCTCATTGGCCGTAACGAAGAAAAACTCAAAGGAGTGGCTCAGGAGATTGACGCCGCCGGTGGCATTCCTGCCCGCTGGTACACGCTGGATCTGCTCACCTGTACCCCTGAAACGTGCCAGGAGCTTGCCCACCGCATCAGCACCCACTACCCACGGCTGGATGGCGTACTGCACAATGCCGGCTTGCTTGGGGAGGTTCGCCCGATGGATGAACAGGATCCTGAGATCTGGCAGCAGGTCATGCAGGTCAATATCAACGGCACCTTTTTCCTGACCCAGGCACTGCTTCCTTTATTACTCAAATCTGATTCCGGTTCGCTGGTATTCACCTCCTCCAGCGTAGGGCGCGAAGGCCGCGCAAACTGGGGGGCGTATGCGGTCTCAAAATTCGCGACCGAAGGGATGATGCAGGTGCTGGCGGAGGAGTATCAGAGCCGTCATCTGCGCGTGAACTGCATTAACCCAGGCGGAACGCGTACCAAAATGCGCGCCAGCGCCTTCCCGACGGAAGATCCACATAAGCTTAAAACCCCGGCAGATATTATGCCGCTCTATCTCTGGCTGATGGGCGATGACAGCCGCCGTAAAACAGGGATGACCTTTGATGCCCAGCCAGGCCGTAAACCCGGGATTTCGCAATGAGTGAAGAACGTCACCAGCAACGTCAGCAGCGCCTGAAAGAACAGGTTGATGCCCGTGTCGCCGCTGCGCAGGATGAACGCGGGATCATCATCGTGTTTACCGGCAACGGCAAAGGCAAAACCACCGCTGCCTTTGGTACCGCCACGCGCGCCGTTGGTCACGGGCAGAAAGTGGGTGTCATTCAGTTCATTAAAGGGGAATGGCCCAACGGTGAACGTAACTTACTTGAACCGCACGGGGTTGAGTTCCAGGTGATGGCGACAGGCTTTACGTGGGATACCCAAAACCGGGAAACCGACACCGCGGCCTGCCTCGCGGTATGGGAGCATGCAAAACGAATGCTGGCAGACCCGGCCCTGAACATGGTGTTACTGGATGAGATCACCTACATGGTCGCCTACGACTATCTGCCGCTGGACGCCGTACTGGAGGCACTCAGGAATCGCCCGGCGCATCAGACGGTGATCGTCACAGGCCGCGGCTGTCATCGGGATATTCTGGAATTAGCGGATACCGTCAGCGAATTGCGTCCGGTTAAACATGCTTTTGATGCCGGTATCAAAGCGCAAATCGGCATTGATTACTGATAAAAAAGCCCGGTGATGTTAACCGGGCTTTTATTTTTAACCGTTGTTATTACGGCTGCCAGCGCGGCGATTATTGTTCACCTGGCTGTGGCGTTTCACCGCACGACGGATCTGGTTCGCCTTCATGCGACGACGATCTTTCTCCACCGCCACTTTGGAAGTGGTTTCTGGCGCCAGGCCCACCAGTTCACGCAGGTAGTTGGTCTGCGTCAGGTCCAGTTCGGTATAGCCACCACGTGGCAGACCTTTTGGCAGCAGAATATCGCCGTAACGGACACGGATCAGACGGCTAACCTGCACGCCCACCGCTTCCCACAGACGACGAACCTCACGGTTACGGCCTTCGGTCAGGGTAACGTTGTACCACTGGTTGATCCCTTCACCACCGGTAAATTTGATGGTTTTGAACGCTGCAGGACCGTCTTCCAGCTGAACGCCACGCGACAGATCGCGCAGTTTGTTCTCATCAACCTGGCCGAACACGCGTACGGCGTATTCGCGTTCCACTTCACGACTTGGGTGCATCAGACGGTTTGCCAGCTCACCATCCGTTGTGAACAGCAGAAGACCGCAGGTGTTCACATCCAGACGCCCCACGGCAATCCAGCGTGCGCCACGCAGTTTAGGCAGACGGTCAAATACCGTCGGGCGACCTTCCGGGTCGTTGCGCGTACACAGTTCACCTTCCGGCTTGTAGTACGCCAGCACGCGGCAGATCTGCTCAGCAGATTCTTTAACCGAGATAAGATGACCGTCGATACGGATTTTAAGCCCCGGCACGATTTCTACGCGGTCACCGAGCGTGGCGATTTTACCGTCCACACTCACGCGTCCGGCTTCAATAATGGCTTCGATTTCACGGCGTGAGCCGTGGCCGGCACGTGCCAGCACTTTCTGTAACTTCTCGCTCATTGAGCTTCCTCAGGTGTCGCCTTCACAGGCGTCTGGTATACTTTCTAAAACAACGAGTTAGCTAAAACATCAAGTTAACTCACTGATTTGTAACTATTTTATGGTACACAGCATGGCAAACAAGGTGTCACACAAGCCGTCACACACAATGATTCGTGGGCGCACATACTACACTAACTTTAGACTAAATGATTCAACAAGTTTTGTGCGTCTGAGTCTCGGTACTGATAGCCGAAAGCAAGCAGAAGTGATCATGAATCAGATCCGCCCTTTCATTCCCCTTGTGCAGAATGGAACGATGAGCCTCGAAGAGTTCAAACGCAAAATGCAAGGCTACCGAGCCGCCACTAAGCAGGACTTTGACAACTATCTTCTACATGCACTCGAAAGAGATATTGCAGAGGTGGAGCGTCTGCCGGAGTTAGGACAGTGGCACAGAAACATTAATCCTGATTCTCCATTATCGGCTTCTGATACGGTTGAAGCCGCACAAGGCTATTCGGAAGCTCACTTCCAACGCATGGTTAATGGTAGCGATCAGACAGCAAACGAAGTGCTTGCAAGTCTTCATATGAAGAAACTTGAACTTTCCAAGGGTGATTTGCCCCTTGCGAATCAAGTAGGTGCTGCACTTGATATGAGCCGTGCGACCGTCGCGCAAGCCTATGAAGCATTCTATTCGAAAGATTTGCTGCGATACCGCCAACTCATTGCAACACTGCAAAATCAGTTAGAAGAGCAGAAACTGAAATCTTCACCGCAAAGTATTGTTGAAACAAGCCAGGCTTTTTCAACGGAAGTTAAAGCAAGCGCAAGCCAGGCAATCAAACTTTCCGAAGCATGGACGCAGTATGTTGAAGAAAAAGGTCAAAAATGGCGTGCAGGCATCACTAACGAGAACCAGCGTTTCTTTGATGTGCTGATTTACGTTATTGGTGATAAACCGATTGATCGGGTTACTAAGCAAGATATTCGTGAAGCGCTGAAAGTGACCGAAAACTTACCGACTCGGACTAAGCTGCCATACAAGCGCCTATCT
>NZ_JAMJFW010000055.1:0-27560 GCF_023544405.1 Enterobacter cloacae complex sp. OE43NF | reverse complement strand
AAACCATTTCCTTGCCACGGCTTGGAGAGTGTGTTCAGTAGCATTCTTTAAGGCATTAGCTTTATCGTTGTTATGAACTTGGGGATCAATGCCATTAGCAAGCAAGGAAAGGTATTCATCTCGTAAGGCTCTGGCTCTTGCCAGTGTAAGGTGAGGATAGGTCCCAAGGCTCATTTTGGTTCTTTTTTTACTCACTGGCACTGCATACCTGAAATACCAATTCTTCTTTCCTCCTTTCGAGAGGGGAGCGATTCGTAGTATCAAACCATCTCCGTCAAACAAGTTGATTTCTTTGTCGGCTGGCTTGGTGCTTTTGATTTCAGTGTCAGTGAGCTTCTTAGCGATTTTTGCCATTTTGGGACCCTCGGTTTTTGGACCCTTCTTAGTGGGTCCCATTCAGGGTGCCATATGTGATAGTTCTCAGCAATTCTCACTGGACGACAATAGACGTAAAAAAGCCCGCAGAGCTTGTGCTGTGCGGGCTTAGTGGACTTTACTGAACTTCAGTACATCAATATTTGGTGGAGCTGGCGGGAGTTGAACCCGCGTCCGAAATTTCTACATCCTCGGTACTACATGCTTAGTTTGTCTTTACATTCGCACGCCAGCTGCGGACAGACACGCCACTAACGAACTAGCCTGATTAGTTTTAACGCTTCAACCCCAGGCAGGGCTTCCACGCGATCTCTTTTGGGTTTGACCTCTCTTTGATCCCCGTCTTAAGAGCGGAAGCTAGGGAGAGAGGGCTCAGAGCAGGTTATTAAGCTGCTAAAGCGTAGTTTTCGTCGTTTGCGACTATTTTTTTGCGGCTTTTAACGAGGCAAACCGCCCCTCGGCATGCACCTTGGGTTTCGCAAATCCCGTCGAATCCAGAATCAGCCCCAATAGTGTTGAACTCAGTATACCAGATTTCACTTCCTGGATACCAGCCCGGAACGCTAACTTATTGAATAGTACAATAAGTGTGCAGAATCAACGTCCTGCGTTTTTCATAATGCGCGCTTTGTCGAGCTGCCATTCGCGCTCTTTCAGGTCAGTACGTTTGTCGTGCTGTTTTTTACCTTTGGCAACGCCAACTTTCACTTTGCACCAGGCGTTTTTCCAGTACAGGGACAGCGCGACCACGGTAAAGCCTTCACGGTTAATGCGCCCGTAGAGGGATTCCAGTTCACGCTTGTTCAGCAGCAGCTTACGGGTACGCGTTGGGTCACACACGTAGTGCGAAGAGGCGACGGTCAGCGGCGTAAAGTTGGCACCGAACAGGAAGGCTTCGCCATCTTTCAGGATGACGTAGCTATCGCCGATGTTGGCTTTCCCGGCGCGCAGCGATTTTACTTCCCAGCCCTGCAGGGCAAGGCCAGCTTCAAATTCTTCTTCAATGAAATACTCATGGCGAGCACGCTTGTTGAGCGCAATGGTCGCCGAGCCTGGTTTATGTACTTTTTTCTTCGTCATAAGTGTCGTAAAGCCGTCGGTAATCTGATTTCAAAAAGTCACCTCATTGCGTCCTGTGAGGTCTAACGCGCTATCTTAGCACGAGATGAGGCTTAGCGTTTTTTTAACAGGTGATAAATGTTATTATTTGTCCGTTGTGTGACCATGGGAAATGCTATGCCTCAGATTAGCCGTACTGCGCTTGTACCTTACAGCGCGGAACAAATGTATCAGTTAGTGAACGATGTTCAGTCATATCCAGAATTTATCCCTGGGTGTACCGGGAGCCGTGTTCTGGAGTCTGGCCCGACGCAGATGACGGCGGCGGTGGATGTCTCCAAAGCGGGGATCAGCAAGACGTTCACCACCCGCAATACGCTGACGAACAATCAGAGTATTTTGATGCATCTGGTGGATGGTCCATTCAAGACCCTGATGGGAGGCTGGAAGTTTACGCCGCTGAGCGCTGATGCCTGCCGCATCGAGTTCCATCTGGACTTTGAGTTTACCAATAAGCTGATTGAGCTGGCGTTTGGCCGCATCTTCAAAGAGCTGGCGTCCAATATGGTTCAGGCATTCACGACCCGCGCCAAAGAGGTCTACAGTGTCGCATAAGATAGCTGTGGAAGTGGTCTACGCGTTGCCGGAGAAGCAGTATCTGCAGCGCGTGACGCTGGAAGAGGGCGCAACCGTTGAAGCGGCTATCCGTGCCTCCGGCATTCTGGAGCTTCGTGGCGATATCGATCTGGCAAAAAATAAAGTCGGCATTTACAGCCGTCCGGTGAAGCTGGGTGATGTGCTGAAAGAGGGCGACCGGGTGGAGATTTATCGCCCGTTGATTGCCGACCCGAAAGAGCTGCGTCGCCAGCGTGCGGAGAAATCAGCTAAGTAGTGCTTTCTTCTCCCGGTGGCGCTGCGCTTACCGGGGCTACGATCCAGTGCGAAATGTCGATACAAAAAAGGTGCTCATTGAGCACCTTTTTGCATTTCTGACGCCGGATTATTTGGTCAGGGCAGGCTTGTTGTCGATGTTGGTCAACACACCAGCGCTGCTGAAGGTCAGCGTCAGGGTCTGCTGGGTCACATCTTCGTGGCCTGGCTGCTGACGGAATACATAGAACCAGGTGTTGGTGCCGAACGGATCGGACATCATCGGGGTTCCCAGTGCATAAGCGACCTGCTGTTGTGTCATCCCTACACGGATTTTAGACACATCGTTAGGGGTAAGGTAGTTCCCCTGGTTGATGTCAGGACGGTAAACCACTTTCTCCAGAGTGGAACAGCCTGCGGTCAACATCAGAAGAACCGCAGCGGCAGCGGTCAGCGTTTTACAGCGCATAGTGATTTGATTCCTTTTCGGGCCCGAGCAGTACGCGGCTCATATGTAATATGCCGATGATAATAGACCTTGCCCCACTTTGAAACCGGTCTGGCGGCGTTTTTGTTGTTCTGTATGACCCTGAGATCCCGAAAAAGTTTATGCCGCCAGCAGTTCTTTCGCATTCGCGAGCGTATTGCGGGTGACTTCGCTGCCTCCCAGCAGACGAGCCAGCTCCTGCAGGCGCGAGCGTTTATCCAGCGGTTTCATGTGCGTTTCGGTCATTTCACCGTCCGTTTCTTTGCTGACGATAAAGTGATGATGACCACAGCCTGCCACCTGCGGCAGGTGGGTGACGCACATCACCTGAGTCGATTCACCGAGCTGGCGCAGCAGTTTACCCACTACCGCCGCCGTCGGGCCGCTAATCCCCACATCCACTTCATCGAAAATCAGGGCCGGGGTTTCCATTTTACGGGCGGTGATAACCTGGATCGCCAGAGCAATACGGGAGAGCTCACCACCGGATGCCACTTTGGAAATAGGCTGTAACGGCTGGCCTGGGTTGGTGGTGACACGGAATTCGATGCGATCCGCGCCTTCCGCCGTCAGGGAGTTCTCTTCGAAGCGGACATCAATCGTGAATATGCCGTGTGGCATCGCCAGCGTATGCATGCTGTCGGTGATGTGCTGGCTGAGTTCCTGAGCATAATGCTGACGAACATCATGCAGCTGTTTCGCCGTGGTCAGCGCCTGCTGATGGTGCTGGTTTACAGCCAGAGTCAGCGTTTCCAGTGAATCAGCCTGATCGTCAAGTTGCTGCTGTTCATCAAGGAGAGACTGATAGAACGCAGGCAACTCTTCCGGCGTGACGTGGTGCTTGCGCGCCAAAGAAATCTGACGGGAAATGCGCTGTTCCAGCTCAAACAGGCGATTGGGATCGAGATCCAGACGTTCACAGTAGTGGCGCAGTTCATCACCGGCTTCAGAGATTTGAATCGCCGCCTCTTCCAGCATATCCAGCACGCCGGACAGTTTGCTGTCCATGCCCGCCAGCTCGGTAACAAGCTGACGCACGTTATACAGCTGGCTTTGCAGATTAACGTCTTCACCATCTGCCAGTAAGGTGAGGGCGTTCTGGCTGGTAGAGAGCAGATGGCCACTGTTGGCCAGACGCTTGTACTCTTCGTCAATAAGTTCGAACTCACCCGCCTGCGGGTTAAACTCGTTCAGTTCTTTGAGCTGATACTCCAGCAGCTCGGCGCGTGCGGCACGCTCCTGGCTTTGCTGCTGATGCTGAGCCAGCTCGCGGCAACTCTGGTGCCACTGGCGATAGTGTTCTGCCATCAACTGAGTAAGTGCATACTCACCTGCATAGCCATCGAGTAGCGATTTTTGCTGCTCCGGCTTAACCAGTTGCTGATGCGCGTGCTGACCATGGATTTGAATTAGCAACTGGCCCAGCTCGCGAAGCTGAGAAAGCGGTACCGCCGTGCCGTTGATAAAACCGCGTGAACGACCGTCGCTGCTGATAACGCGACGAAGTAAACACTCACGTCCATCTTCAAGCTGGTTTTCTTCGAGCCAGCGCAGGGCTGCAGGGGTGTCTTTCAGGGAGAAGCGAGCGCAGAGGTCAGCACGGTTGGCGCCCATGCGCACCATGTCACCCTCAGCACGCCCGCCAAGGCACAAGCCGAGGGCATCAATGGCAATGGATTTACCCGCACCGGTTTCCCCGGTGATCGCCGTCATGCCGCTGTGGAAATCGATCTCAAGCTCACGAACAATGGCAAAGTTGCTGATGGTCAGTTGTGCCAGCATAATTGTTTTCCTGTATGAAAAACCATGACTGTGTTTTCATACAGTATAAACTGGTTTTTTATACAGTAAAGCACTGGATGAAAAATCAGAACAATTTTTTTGACCAGCCAAGCTTCGAGCTTAATGTGTTGAAATAGCTGTAATCTTTCGGGTGAATAAGATTCAGGTGATAATCACACCGACGAATCAGTACATCTTCACCTTCCTGAATAGGCAGTGCGATCTGGCTGTCGCAGCTGATCTCCAGGTCATTACGGCGGTGCGAGAAACGCAGGCGGATGGTGCTGCTGCCGTTAATCACCAGCGGGCGGGCAGAAAGGGTGTGCGGGAACATCGGCACCAGCGTAATGGCATCCAGCGAAGGCGTCAGGATTGGTCCTCCCGCGGAAAGCGAATAGGCGGTCGAGCCCGTCGGCGTGGAGATAATCAGCCCGTCAGAGCGCTGGGAGAACGCGAAGATTTCATCGATATACACTTCGAACTCAATCATATGCGCCACTTTGCCGGGGTGAAGTACCACCTCGTTAATGGCGGTGCTGATGCGTTTCTGGCAGTCCTGCTGACACACCTGCGCTTCCAGTAAAAAACGTTTTTCGCTGATGTAATGTCCTTCCAGCACATCGGCCAGCTGCTGCTGCGCGTTGTCCGGGTCGAGGTCGGTCAGAAAACCGAGATTGCCACGGTTGATGCCGATGACTTTTATGTCGTAGCGGGCCAGCGTGCGAGCCGCGCCAAGCATGTTGCCGTCGCCGCCGACCACCACGGCAAGATCCGCCTGCTGTCCAATCTCTGCCAGCGTGCCGGTTTTGACGCTCTTAAGCTGCAGCTCCTGAGCGATCTGCTGCTCAACCATCACTTCATAGCCTTTGCTACACAGCCAGCGATACAACATTTCATGTGTCGTCAATGCCGTAGGGTGACGCGGGTGCCCGACGATCCCAATACACCTGAAATGATTATTCATTTTCTGGAGGTCCTTGTGCCTGATGAATGATGACAATCTCTCTTGTTCCCTTGAATCCAGGAAACTGATCCCCATAATAAGCGAAGTTAGCGAGATGAATGCAGAAAAACGCGGAGAAATTCATGAGTAGTAAAGAACAGAAAACGCCTGAGGGGCAAGCCCCTGAAGAAATTATCACGGAACAGCACGATGAAGTTGAGGCTGTAGAGCCAGACGCATCTGCTGAGCAGGTGGACCCGCGCGATGAAAAAATTGCGAATCTGGAAGCCCAACTGGTAGAAGCACAGAATCGCGAACGCGACAGTGTTCTGCGCATCAAGGCGGAAATGGAAAACCTGCGTCGTCGTACCGAACAGGACGTTGAGAAGGCGCATAAGTTTGCGCTGGAGAAATTCGTCAACGAACTGCTGCCGGTAATCGACAGCCTCGATCGCGCGCTGGAAGTGGCTGATAAAGCGAATCCGGACAACGCGGCGATGATCGAAGGTATCGAACTGACGCTGAAATCCATGCTGGACGTGGTGCGTAAGTTTGGTGTGGAAGTGATTGCCGATACCGACGTCCCGCTGGATCCTAACGTACACCAGGCAATTGCGATGGTGGAATCAGAAGACGTTGAAGCCGGTAAAGTGCTGGGCGTGATGCAGAAAGGGTATACCCTGAACGGCCGTACCATCCGTGCTGCGATGGTAACCGTGGCGAAAGCGAAAGCGTAATTTGCCGTCCCGTAGTGCCGGGCGGCGGCTTCGCCTTGCCCGGCCTACAACTTTATTCCGCGATACTTTCGCGCAGTGGTTTAACAGGCAGGACCTTCACCTGCTTAATCATATTGTCCTGCACGTCCAGGATATCAATATCATACTGTTCAATGCGCACCCGCGTGCCCGCCGCCGGGATCTCTTCCAGTGCTTCCAGAATCATCCCGTTCATGGTGCGAGCCTCATCTTCCGGCAGATGCCAGTTAAAGGCTTTATTGAGTTCGCGGATGTTCGCGCTGCCGTCAATCAGCACCGAACCGTCGTTTTGCGGCGTGACCTCTTCCGCAAGAGAAGGGGACATGGAGGTGGTAAAGTCTCCAACAATCTCTTCCAGAATATCTTCGACCGTCACCAGCCCCTGAATATCGCCATACTCATCGACCACCAGACCGACTTTCTTCTTGTTACGCTGGAATTTTACCAGCTGCGTGCTGAGCGGCGTTCCTTCCGGCACGTAGTAAATCTCGTCGGCGGCGCGCAGCATCACCTCTTTAGTGAACTCTTTTTTCTCGGTCATCAGGCGATAGGCTTCCCGCACGCGCAGCATACTGATGGCGTCGTCCAGGGAGTCGCGATAAAGCACAATGCGTCCGTGCGGGGAGTGGGTCAGCTGGCGGACGATGGCCTTCCAGTCGTCGTTAATATCAATCCCGACGATTTCGTTACGCGGCACCATAATGTCGTTAACGCTGACCTTTTCCAGATCCAGCACCGACAGGAGCATGTCCTGATTGCGGCGTGAAATCTGCGAGCGGGATTCGTTCACGATGGTGCGCAGCTCGTCTTTGCTGAGTGCACTGCTGATGGCGACGTCGGCTTTGATGCCGACCATGCGCATCAGGATACGGGTGACCATATTCAACAGCCAGACCAGCGGCATCATCAGGATCAGCAGCGGTGCCAGCAGGAAGCTGCTCGGGTAAGCCACTTTTTCCGGGTAAAGCGCAGCGATGGTTTTGGGCAGCACTTCCGCAAACACCAGCACCACAAACGTCAGTACGCCGGTAGCAATCGCGACCCCGGCGTTGCCGTACAGGCGCATCCCGACAATGGTGCCCAGCGCAGAGGCGAGGATATTGACGAGGTTGTTACCGATAAGCACCAGGCTTATCAGGCGATCCGGTTTACGGAGCAGCTTTTCAACGCGACGTGCGGCACGGTTACCCTGTTTAGCACGATGACGTAACCGGTAGCGGTTTAAGGTCATCATGCCGGTTTCCGAACCAGAGAAATAGGCGGAGATGACCACCATGACGATCAGCGTAACGATCAGCGTGGTGGTAGAGATGTGTTCCAGGGGGAACTCCTTTGTTACTTAGCCAGCAAATTGCTGTATGAAGCGACTTCCGAAATAGGCAAGGGTGAGTATGCCCGCACCCGCGACATTGAACCAGACCACGCGACGACCGCGCCAGCCCTCATGATAATGGCCCCATAACAGCACAATATAGACAAACCACGCGATGATGGAGAGCACCGCTTTGTCGATATTCTCCACGCTGAACAGGTTTTTCATATAAAACAGGCCAGTGCAGAGCGTTAAGGTCAATAATACTACGCCGACCTGGGTGATGTGGAACATCTTACGCTCAATGACCATCAGCGGCGGCATCTCATGGTTAAACGCCAGCTTTTTGTTTTTCAACTGGTAGTCAATCCAGGCGAGCTGCATGGCATAGAGCGCGGCAATGATCAGCGTTGCGTAAGAGAACAGCGACAGGCCGATGTGCACCAGCATGCCCGGCGTGGCTTCCAGATGCGTAATGAACTCATTGGGCATAAAGGTAGCTAAGGCCAGATTGATCAGCGCGAAGGCATAAACAATGGGCAGCAACAGCCAGCCACGATTCTTAGAGGCGACAATGGTCATCACCGTACAGATCATCAGGCTTACCAGCGAACCGACGTTCAGCACGCTCAGGTTTTGCACGCTGCCGTCACCGGGAATGATGCGCGATTCCAGCGCAAAAGCGTGACTAATCAGTGCGATCACCGCCGACAGAATAGCCATGCGCCGCCAGCCGCTGTTTTTTTGCAGCAGTCCGGGAATGATCAGCGCAAGGCTGACAGAGTAGGCAACAAGGGCGATCAGTGCGAAAACAGGCATATAGGCATCGACAGTTGTCTTAATAAGAAAGAGAAGCAGTATAACGTTACGTGACGCCTGCTCCAACCGTTGCATAACAACAAAGGCGCCTTCATGTTATACTCCGGCAAAATTCTGTGTATGTGTCGCTCATGGCGGCCCAACGTTTCTACTCAGGCGAGAGACAATGTTTGATAATTTAACCGATCGTTTGTCGCGCACGCTGCGCAACATCAGCGGCCGCGGACGCCTTACCGAAGACAACATCAAGGAAACGCTGCGCGAAGTGCGCATGGCGCTGCTGGAAGCAGACGTCGCGTTGCCGGTTGTTCGTGATTTTATCAACCGCGTTAAAGAGAAGGCGGTTGGTCATGAAGTTAACAAGAGCCTGACCCCGGGTCAGGAGTTCGTCAAAATCGTTCGTAACGAACTGGTTTCGGCGATGGGCGAAGAGAACCAGGTTCTAAACCTGGCGGCTCAGCCTCCGGCCGTCGTGTTGATGGCGGGTCTGCAGGGTGCGGGTAAAACCACCAGCGTCGGTAAGCTGGGTAAATTCCTGCGCGAGAAGCACAAGAAAAAAGTTCTGGTGGTTTCTGCGGACGTTTATCGCCCGGCGGCGATCAAACAGCTGGAGACCCTGGCGCAGCAGGTTGGGGTCGATTTCTTCCCGTCTGACGTGGCCCAGAAGCCAGTCGACATCGTGAACGCAGCGCTGAAAGAGGCGAAGCTGAAGTTCTACGACGTGCTGCTGGTGGATACCGCCGGTCGTCTGCACGTCGACGAAGCGATGATGGACGAAATCAAACAGGTGCATGCTTCTATCAACCCGGTAGAGACCCTGTTTGTGGTTGACGCCATGACCGGCCAGGATGCGGCGAACACCGCGAAAGCGTTCAACGAAGCGCTGCCGTTAACCGGCGTGGTGCTGACCAAAGTGGACGGTGACGCCCGCGGCGGTGCGGCGCTTTCTATTCGTCATATCACCGGTAAGCCGATCAAATTCCTCGGTGTGGGCGAAAAAACCGAAGCGCTGGAGCCGTTCCACCCGGACCGTATTGCCTCCCGTATCCTCGGCATGGGCGACGTACTGTCGCTGATTGAAGATATCGAGAGCAAAGTTGACCGTGCGCAGGCCGAGAAGCTGGCCAGCAAGCTGAAAAAAGGTGACGGTTTCGATCTGACCGACTTCCTTGAGCAGCTGCGTCAGATGAAAAACATGGGCGGCATGGCAAGCCTGATGGGCAAACTGCCGGGCATGGGCCAGATCCCAGACAACGTAAAAGCGCAGATGGATGACAAGGTGCTGGTGCGTATGGAGGCGATCATCAACTCAATGACCCTCAAAGAGCGTGCTAACCCGGATATCATCAAAGGTTCCCGTAAGCGCCGTATCGCAGCCGGTTGCGGCATGCAGGTGCAGGACGTTAACCGCCTTCTGAAACAGTTCGACGACATGCAGCGCATGATGAAGAAAATGAAGAAAGGCGGCATGGCGAAAATGATGCGTGGCATGAAAGGCATGATGCCACCCGGTTTTCCTGGGCGATAATCGCTTTTGAGATTGCTTTTTGCCCGAAAATGAGTAAAATTTTCGGGCTTTTAATATGACACCCGTGCTCCGTTCCTCGATGGGGCCCGGTTGTTTTATTCACACAAGAGGATGTTATGGTAACTATTCGTTTAGCACGTCACGGCGCTAAAAAGCGTCCGTTCTACCAGGTTGTTGTGACTGACAGCCGTAATGCACGCAACGGTCGCTTCATCGAGCGCGTTGGTTTCTTCAACCCACTGGCCGCTGGCGCAGAAGAAGAAACTCGTCTGGATCTGGATCGTATCGCTCACTGGGTTGGCCAGGGCGCGACTGTTTCCGATCGCGTTGCTACGCTGATCAAAGCAGCAAACAAAGCAGCTTAATCTGTCACGGTGGTCATGATGAGCAATAAAGCACCTGTTGAACCGATTGTATTGGGCAAAATGGGTTCTTGCTACGGTATCCGTGGTTGGCTCAGAGTGTTTTCCTCCACTGAAGACGCTGATAGCATTTTTAATTACCAGCCCTGGTTTATTCAGAAAGGCGGTAAGTGGGAAGAGGTCGAGCTGGAAAGCTGGCGTCACCACAATCAGGACATCATCATCAAGCTGAAAGGCGTTGACGATCGTGATGCCGCGAATGCACTGACTAATTGTGAAATTGTCGTGGATTCGTCGCAGTTGCCGGAGCTTGAAGAAGGCGACTATTACTGGAAAGACCTTATGGGTTGCCAGGTAGTCACTACTGAAGGCTACAGCCTGGGGAAAGTCATCGACATGATGGAAACCGGGTCTAATGACGTTCTCGTCATTAAGGCAAACCTGAAAGATGCATTTGGCATCAAGGAGCGGTTGGTTCCGTTCCTCGATGGACAGGTTATCAAGAAAGTCGATCTCGCTACTCAAACGATTGAAGTAGATTGGGATCCTGGTTTTTAAATTCTCCGGATAAACGGTAAAAGACGGCGCTATGTGGATTGGCATAATTAGCCTGTTTCCTGAAATGTTCCGCGCGATTACCGATTACGGGGTAACTGGCCGGGCAGTAAAGAATGGCCTGCTGAGCATCCAGAGCTGGAGTCCTCGTGACTTCACGCATGACCGGCACCGTACCGTGGACGATCGTCCTTACGGCGGCGGACCGGGGATGTTAATGATGGTGCAACCCTTACGGGACGCCATTCACACAGCAAAAGCCGCGGCAGGTGAAGGCGCAAAGGTGATTTATCTGTCACCTCAGGGACGCAAGCTTGATCAAGCGGGCGTCAGCGAACTGGCGACGAATCAAAAACTGATTCTGGTCTGTGGTCGCTACGAAGGGATAGATGAGCGCGTAATTCAAACCGAGATTGACGAAGAATGGTCTATCGGCGATTACGTTCTCAGCGGTGGTGAGTTACCCGCAATGACGCTGATTGACTCCGTCGCCCGGTTCATTCCGGGAGTACTGGGCCATGAAGCTTCGGCAACGGAAGATTCCTTTGCCGATGGGTTGCTGGACTGTCCACACTATACCCGTCCTGAAGTGTTAGAAGGGATGGAAGTCCCGGCAGTGTTACTGTCAGGAAACCATGCTGAGATACGTCGCTGGCGTTTGAAGCAGTCGCTGGGCCGAACCTGGCTTAGAAGACCTGAACTTCTGGAAAACCTGGCTCTGACTGAAGAGCAAGCAAAGTTGCTGGCCGAGTTCAAAACTGAACAAGCGCAACAGCAGCATGAACATGATGGGAATGCGTAATACGCTCCCGAATATCAGTTTACCCAGGATAAGAGATTAAATTATGAGCAACATTATTAAGCAACTTGAACAAGAGCAGATGAAGCAGGACGTACCTTCCTTCCGTCCAGGTGACACCGTGGAAGTGAAAGTATGGGTTGTTGAAGGTTCCAAAAAACGTCTGCAGGCATTCGAGGGCGTGGTTATCGCTATTCGTAACCGCGGTCTGCACTCTGCATTCACTGTTCGTAAAATTTCCAACGGCGAAGGCGTTGAGCGTGTCTTCCAGACTCACTCTCCGGTAGTTGACAGCATTGCTGTTAAACGTCGTGGTGCTGTACGTAAAGCTAAACTGTACTACCTGCGTGAGCGTACTGGTAAGTCTGCTCGTATTAAAGAGCGTCTGAACTAAGATTCGCTTAAGCGACATCCTGTTAGAAAGGGCTGGCCGAAAGGCTGGCCCTTTTTTTATCCCATCGCATCTCTCGTGTTAACCCTTTCGTCATAAATCATTTACAATGCTGGCCTCTTCCGTGGAGGGTAAGTGATTAACGTACTGCATCAGCATAACTGGAAACGCGCAGCGGCATTGACCGCGCTGTTTGCGATCCTGCTGATCGTGATCGCACCGCTGATCTCCGTCTCGCTGCAAAAAGATCCCATGAGTGCCATGCCGGGGATGCATCATGACATGAGCATGATGTCGATGGATGAGTACCACGGCGATATGCAGCACAGCATGCCGGTTGACCATGCGGAAGCCTGTGGCTACTGCGTGCTATTAGCCCACGTGCCGGGCATGATACTCGCGCTGATTGTGCTGCTCAGTATCGTGCTGCAAAGGCTGCGTGTCAGGATGCCGCGTCAGGCGGTCAGCCACTGGCACTTTTTCCCCTGGCTTTATCCTGATACCCGCGCGCCGCCGCGGCAGTCTGCTTTTTCCCTTTAAAAAATATCGATAACTTTTTGCCTTAAAAAGGAAAAGTATGACTACCTGCACTCCGCGCGCGGCATGGGGAAACCTGCTGCGTCGACTCCATTTCTATGTCGGGCTGTTTGTCGGCCCGTTTATCTTCTTCGCCGCGCTGACCGGTACGCTGTACGTGGCGACACCGCAGCTGGAAAATATCCTGTACCGGCACGCGCTCCATACGGATTCCGTGGGGGAACTCCAACCGCTGGCGGAACAGATCGCCGTGGCGGAAAAAACCATCGGCACCGAGCTGCGTTTATACGCCGTTCGTCCTGGCCTGGCTGCGGGTGAAACCACCCGGGTGATGTTTGCCGACCCGTCGCTTGGCCCATCGGAGACCCGCGCTATTTTTATCGATCCCGTCACTCTTGCGGTGCGTGGCGATATGACCGTGTATGGCACCAGCGGGATTTTACCGCTACGCCAGACCATTGATTATCTGCATACGTCCCTGATGCTGGGTAACGTTGGTCGGCTCTACAGCGAGCTGGCCGCCTCGTGGATGTGGGTCGCCGCGCTGGGCGGGATTGCGCTGTGGTTTTATACCCGGCCAAAACGTCGGCTCAACAATCGTTTTCAGAACCGGCGTCGCCTGCATGTCTCGCTGGGCTGGGTGCTGCTGGGGGGAATGTTGCTGTTTTCTGCGACCGGTCTGACGTGGTCCCAGTGGGCGGGCGGCAACGTGGATAAACTGCGCGCGCAGATGAACTGGCTCACGCCGCAGGTGAGCACCACGCTTTCGGGTGCGCCCGTCACGATGGATGAGCACGCTGAACACCATGGGCATCATGCTGGCATGATGATGCCCGACATGACGATGGATCTGACCCAGTTCGATGGCGTATTGCACGCTGCCCGCCAGGCCGGGATTGATGCGAATAAACTCGAAATCCGCCCGGCGAAAAGCGCTGACCAGGCGTGGACCGTGACGGAAATTGACCGCCGCTGGCCGACCCAGGTGGATGCCGTTGCGGTGGATCCAAATTCCATGCAAATTCTGGACAGAACCCGCTTTGAGGATTTCCCGTTAATGGCAAAGCTGACCCGCTGGGGTGTGGATTTCCATATGGGGATCTTATTCGGGCTGGTTAACCAGTTACTGCTCGTCGCATTTGGCCTGGCGCTGTGTGTGCTGATTGTCTGGGGATATCGGATGTGGTGGATGCGTCGTCCGGCGCAATCGACGGCGGATCCGCTTCAGACGCTTTGTCAGTGCTGGCTGGCGCTCCCGGGATGGGGAAAAGCCGTCACGGTGGTGGTCAGCGTATTGCTGGGGCTGGCATTGCCGGTGATGGGCGTGAGCCTGGCGCTGTTTATGCTGATTGACTGGCTACGCTGGCGAGCGGCAACTGGCGTGTCGCTCGCACAATCATCCGTTAAATAAGGCTATGGCGTGCTGATGACCACCGCGACCCGACGGTTTTCAGCACGCCCTTGCGCCGTACTGTTGCTGGAAACCGGATATTTTTTACCTAATCCCTGCGTGGTGAGGTTGCTGCGCGGGATATTGGCGCCTTTGGCCCAGACGTCAGCCACTGCATTGGCACGTTTTAACGACAGCGCTTCATTGTAGCTCTCTTCACCGTAATTATCGGTGTGGCCATCCATACGCGCGTGTTTCAGGCCGGTAGCCGCCAGGCGGGATGCCATGGTGCGGATCTGCGCTTCACTTTCCGGGCGCAGTCTGGCGTCATTTTTATCAAACAGGATCGTATCTGACAGGCCCAAAGACCAGTCGCCATTCAGTTCGTTAAAACCGTATGACTTCATCGCCGCAATTTGCTCAGGGGTGAATTTACCTTCAGGCGGTGACTGACAACCCGTCAGTACCATCGAAGCGAGAAATAACGGCGCGAAGTATCGCTTTAACATATCGTATCCTTTCTAAGTTATTGCTTTTGTACGCTGGTTTTTATCCTGGTACATGTTGCGGTCGGCTTGCTCCAGTAATGCTTCCACAGAGGCACTTTCCCACGCCAGAGCAAAGCCAATGCTAAGTGACATCGTTGCTGTCTGCCCGTTATGCAGATCGAACGGGCGCATAAACTGCTGCGACAGCGCAGCACAAATCTGTTGAACCTCTGCGGCAGACTGCACGCCGTACAGCACCATCGCAAACTCGTCACCGCCAAGGCGGTATGACTGATGACGCTTATCGCCAAACTCAACCATCCGGCGGGCGACTTCAATCAGGACGCAATCGCCCGCAGCATGTCCCCAGGTATCGTTAATAAACTTGAAATTATCACCGTCGAGGAAGAGCAGGGCAGTGTTGGTTTTCGCCGAGGCGTCGTGCATTAATGCCGCGATGCTGCTACGAAACGCCGCCCGATTGGCGAGGCCGGTGAGAGGATCGTGCATGGCGGTACGCAGTAGCTGAGCGTTTTTCGCCTGCAGCTTAAGCTGCCACTCTTCCATTTCATCCAGCAGACTGTTGAAATCTTCGCCAAACTGGTGGAATTCTTCGATGCGACCATCCTTCACCCGCCGGGAAAAGTTGCGGTTGGTGCGTACGTCATGCACGACATCGGTGATGTTTTGCAGCGCCGTGACCATGCCATGATGCAGAGATTGTGTAATCGTAAGCGCGACGGCGGTGGCAAAAAGAATACAGCCGGTAAGAACGGCAAACGACAGCCAGATGAAATGGCTGATGAGATTATCGCGTGCGGTCAGGCGAATTTCGCCGATCGCATTACCGTTATGCATGATGGGCTGTGCGACCGGGTCGGGGAACAGCCAGCGGCTAACCAATGCACCCAGCGTGTCGTTATTCTCTTCCGGGTTCCAGGACCAGTAAGCAAACCGCTTTTTATGCGCGTTAATAACCTCAGCCACGGCAAACTGGCCCTGTTTACCCAGGGTGGCGAGCGTTTCGTTAGCCGCCAGCGCATCATTAAAGACCAGTGAGGCTTCAAGGCTG
This sequence comes from Enterobacter cloacae complex sp. OE43NF, assembly GCF_023544405.1. Taxonomy (NCBI): domain Bacteria; kingdom Pseudomonadati; phylum Pseudomonadota; class Gammaproteobacteria; order Enterobacterales; family Enterobacteriaceae; genus Enterobacter; species Enterobacter cloacae complex sp. OE43NF. The sequence goes on along the minus strand of NZ_JAMJFW010000055.1, from coordinate 12,036 downwards.
TGGCTCATTGTTGCGCCGGTTAATTCGAGATTTTTTTGGGCGTATTGCTTTAATGTCACCACAGAAGCAAAACAGAGCAGGAGCCAAATTAACGTCATGGTGATGATGACGCTTATCATGCTGATTCGTCTCAACGTGCTTTTAAACGTTGGACGTGGCGTTGAAGTGATTTCTTTATCCATGCTGCTTATTCCGTGCCAGCATTAATACATCCGGATTGACGCGTACGCCACTGCGCGTCAATGCATCCAGATTAACGGAAAATCTGACCTGGTTATGATCGATTATCAGGCAGAATGCACTGCCAATAACACATTCCGGATTCTGCTCTGAGATTAATAGCAATGCTCTGCCCTGATATTGACTTATTAATTCAAGTTGTTTTGCAGGCGATTCAGCCCCGAAATAAATAGCATCACACGTCGCGGACAGGGCTTCCTGATCGTTACGTACAATGACGGGAGTATAAGGTAACTCGCTTTGCCCCTCTTCGCTGCTCAGTGCTTGCGTGTAGTGAGACGAGGCATAAATGCAGAGTTTAGGTTGCCCGGAAAGTGACGGCCATCGGGTATAGCTCACAATACCCGATACAATCGAACGTACCGATTTATCGGTTTCTGTGAACGTGGCTGCCGGTGCTGGGCCCACCATAAAGAACAGCATTAGCACCAGAGTGAGTCGGAACAAAGAGATCAAGAATGAATTTCTCACCAGAATCCGCCATACCGCTCTGGAAAATAGATGTCCTTACGAGTTGTCGGCAGAATACCATTGTTTATCAAAGCCGTCATTATGTCAGAAATGTACTGAGTACGACCTAAGCTAAATCCTACAGTTGTATATATTCCGGCGTATAAAAAACGGCTTAATTAAGTCTGCTGGAACGCATACTTTCATCCATTCCTTGTTGCCATGATTCATGCAGTTTTGCTGCGTTTTCAACAGTATCACAACTGGCCGGGAAAGATTTACCTGCTACTCCCCAGGCGTGAATAAAACCTTCCTCACACACTTTTTTCTGTCCGTCGGCGTAGCCACGAAGATATTCACTACGATCAACCTGCGGGTCGTTAAAACTATCGGCCAGCGTCTGATTATCTTTAACCGGCAGACCATTCATGGCGTCTTCTTTACCCGCATCAAACCAGCTGGGACTAGTCCAGTCGGGCTGGAAGGTATAAGGGTTGATCTCACAGCCCGATAAAAACAGCGACAACAGCATCAGAGCGATTGAACGCATAGCCATTCTCCTTTTTTCTTCAGCATAGCCTGGCAAAAGAAAGTGGGGGTGTAATTTTATGTTTACGATTTTGTCGGCTGATTTTTGCAGTAAAATGGCTTTTGTAAAGTAAAGTGTACGTATTTTGGATTGAAATCTTTACTTGTTGTGGTATCGTTGTTTCACCTCTTCGAGGAAAACACCTATCGCAAACGAGCTTTACAGGATAGCCATCATGCAAAAAGACGCGCTGAACAACGTACATATCACTGACGAACAGGTTTTGATTACACCGGATCAACTGAAAGCGGAGTTCCCGCTGAGCGCCGCGCAGGAGGCTCAAATTGAGCACTCGCGCCAGACCATTTCTGACATTATCGCTGGCCGCGATCCGCGTCTGCTGGTGGTATGTGGTCCTTGTTCCATTCACGATCCTGAAACCGCCATTGAGTACGCTCGTCGATTTAAAGCATTAGCGGAGGAGGTCAGCGATAGCCTCTACCTGGTGATGCGCGTCTATTTTGAGAAGCCACGTACCACCGTTGGCTGGAAAGGGTTGATTAACGATCCGCACATGGATGGCTCGTTTGATGTGGAAGCCGGTCTGAAGATTGCGCGTCGCCTGCTGGTTGAGCTGGTCTGCATGGGGCTGCCACTGGCAACCGAAGCGCTGGATCCGAACAGCCCGCAGTACCTGGGCGATCTGTTTAGCTGGTCTGCGATTGGTGCGCGTACCACGGAATCACAAACCCACCGTGAAATGGCGTCTGGTCTGTCGATGCCGGTAGGTTTTAAAAACGGGACCGACGGTAGCCTTGCCACGGCGATCAACGCCATGCGCGCCGCGGCCATGCCGCATCGCTTTGTAGGTATTAACCAGGCGGGCCAGGTTTGTCTCCTGCAGACGCAGGGTAATCCGGACGGTCATGTGATCCTGCGTGGCGGTAAAGCGCCAAACTACAGCCCGGCAGATGTGGCACAGTGTGAAAAAGAGATGGAGCAGGCGGGACTGCGCCCGGCACTGATGGTAGATTGTAGTCATGGTAATTCGAACAAAGATTACCGTCGTCAGCCTGCGGTGGCGGAATCGGTGGTCGCACAAATCAAAGACGGCAACCGTTCTATTATCGGTCTGATGATTGAGAGCAATATTCATGAAGGCAATCAATCATCTGAACAACCGCGCAGCGCAATGAAGTACGGTGTGTCCGTGACGGATGCCTGCATCAGCTGGGAAACCACCGATGCGCTGCTGCGTGAGATCCACAAAGATATAAACGGCCAGCTGGCGACGCGTCTGGCTTAAGAGGTTAGGTATGGTTGCTGAATTGACCGCATTACGCGATCAAATTGATGAAGTGGATAAGGCGCTGCTGGATCTGTTAGCACGCCGTATGGCGCTGGTTGCCGAGGTGGGTGAGGTCAAAAGCAAATATGGCCTGCCGATTTACGTTCCGGAGCGCGAGGCCTCCATGCTGGCTTCCCGTCGTAAAGAGGCCCAGGCGCTGGGCGTCTCGCCGGATTTGATTGAAGATGTCTTGCGTCGTGTGATGCGGGAGTCCTACTCCAGCGAAAACGATAAAGGCTTCAAAACCCTTTGCCCGTCCCTGCGCCCGGTCGTTATTGTGGGCGGGGCGGGCCAGATGGGGCGGCTGTTTGAAAAAATGCTGACCCTGTCTGGCTATCAGGTGCGTATCCTGGAAAAAGAGGACTGGGCAAAAGCGCCGGAGCTGATGAAAGATGCCGGAATGGTCATTGTCAGCGTGCCGATTCACGTGACGGAGCAGATCATTGCGAAGCTTCCTCCGCTACCTGCAGATTGCATCCTGGTGGATTTAGCGTCCGTGAAAAATGGTCCGCTGCAGGCAATGCTGGCTGCGCACACGGGGCCGGTCCTGGGGCTACATCCTATGTTTGGCCCGGACAGCGGCAGCCTGGCGAAACAGGTGGTGGTCTACTGCGATGGTCGTCAGCCGGAAGCCTACCAGTGGTTCCTGGAACAGATTCAGGTTTGGGGCGCGCGGCTGCACCGCATTAGCGCGGTTGAACACGATCAGAACATGGCGTTCATCCAGGCGCTGCGCCACTTTGCGACCTTTGCCTATGGGCTGCATCTGGCGGAAGAGAATGTGCAGCTTGAGCAGTTATTGGCACTCTCTTCGCCTATCTATCGTCTGGAGCTGGCGATGGTGGGGCGTCTGTTTGCTCAGGATCCCCAGCTTTACGCCGACATTATTATGTCGTCTGAGAACAACCTGGCACTGATTAAGCGTTACTACCAGCGTTTTGGCGAAGCCATTACGCTGCTGGAGCACGGCGACAAGCAGGCGTTTATCGACAGCTTCCGTAAGGTCGAACACTGGTTTGGCGATTACGCGCAACGTTTCCAGAGCGAGAGCCGCACGCTGTTGCGTCAGGCAAATGACAGTCGCCAGTAATGCGATGATGTATATACTGAAAGCCAGCATTGCTGGCTTTTTTCATTTTGGGGAACTGTCATGGCCGAACCGCAGCTGCTGTTGAACTACACCGGGCATCTGCCCGAATGCCCGACGTGGAGTGCAGAGGAAAATGCGCTCTACTGGGCGGATATTCTTGAAGGTGAGATCCACCGTTATCATTTACCCACGGCGGAACACACCGTGCTCTCTTTCCACGAAGAGGTGGGGTGTTTCGCCCTGCGCGAACGCGGCGGCTTTATCGTCGCGATGCGAGGCGGCATCTGGCTTTCCGATAAACACGGTCTGCTGCAGCGCAAAGTCTGTGATAACCCGTCGAATCCGCAGCTTGCGCGTTTCAATGATGGGGGAACCGATCACCGGGGCCAGTTCTACGCCGGGACCTTCTGGGCACCGGGTGATTACAACGGGGCGCTGCTGATGCGCATTGATAACAATCTGACGCCAAAAGTTATCCAGTGCGACATTCATGGCCACAATGGTCTGGCATTCAGCCCCGACCAGCGGTGGATGTTTACTTCTGATACGCCAAACGGCGTTATCTACCGTACCCCACTGGATGAGCAGGGGGAACCCGGTAAAAGGGAGGTATTCCGCCGGTTCAACGACGGCGAAGGGATACCTGACGGTGCCGCGATGGACGTGGAAGGCTGTTACTGGAGTGCGCTGTTTGATGGCTGGCGCATCGCGCGCTTTTCACCTCAGGGAGAGCAACTGGAAGAGTACCGAATGCCGGTCCGTTGCCCAACGATGGTCTGCTTTGGCGGTGACGATATGAAAACGCTGTTTATCACGACCACACGGGAAAATATGGATGCGCAGGAGGTGGCGCAATATCCCCTCTCCGGCGCTATCTTCACCCTGCCGGTCAGTGTGGCAGGGATGAAGAAAAGCCGGTTTATCGAACGTTAGCTTGGGTCAACCGGTACCACGTTTTCGCTCGGATAACAGCCCAGCACCTTCATTGAACGGGTGATTTCGCTCAGTTCACGCAGGGCTTTCTGCATGGACGGTGATTCCAGGTTGGCCTGAATGTCGAGATAGAACATCTCTTCCCACGGATTGCCGTGAATCGGGCGCGATTCGAGCCGGGTCATGATCAGATTGTGGTTACGCAGTACCAGCAGCGCTTCAACCAGTGCGCCTGCCTGCTGCCCGGTTGCCATCAACAGGGTGGTTTTGGCGGGCACCTGATCAGAGACATTAATGGCTTTGCGTGCCAGCACGATGAAGCGGGTAATGTTTTGCGTCTGGTTTGCCAGGTTACGTTCCAGAACCTGGAGACCATACAGCGCACCGCCCGCCTCGCTGCCCAGCGCCGCGACGGTGGGGGAGTTTGCCTGGGCGACTTTTTCCATCGCCGCGGAGGTGCTTTCGGTGTACTCAATTTTCCAGTTCGGATAACGGTTCAGGAACTGACTGCACTGCTGGAACGGCTGCGGATGGCTGTAGACCGTCTCGATGGTGCTCAAATCGGTTGAGCCAGAGACCAGCACGCAGTGATCGATAGGGATTGTCAGCTCCCCAACCAGCGACAGGCTGGTGTGTTGCAGCAGATCGTACACGTCGTTGATGGCACCGGAACTGGTGTTCTCAATCGGCACGACGGCGTAATCCGCCTGGCCGGTTTCCACCTGATTGAAAATATCGGCGAACTTTGCGCAGCCGCTCTCAATGAACTCTTCAAAATGACGTGCAGCGTACTGGCGGGCAGCCAGATGGGAGTAGGAGCCCTTAGGGCCAAGAAACGCGATGCGGGCAGAGTGCGGGTTGGTTTTATTCAGATGCTGCTGCAACAGCGCTTGCTGGGTCAGAACAGAGTCTTCGATGATGAGCTGGAACAAACGGGTGATGTAATGTGCGTCAAGGTGATGGGCTTTGCCGAGTTGAATCAGACGTTCCAGCAGGTCGCGTTCGCGGTCGATATCACGTACCGGACGGTGGGAGTCCAGTTTGGCTTTACCCACTTCGATGGCGAGCGCGCGGCGTTCAGCCAGAAGTGCCAGTAATTTTTCATCCAGCGCGCTGATTTTTACTCGCAGATCCAGTAACGGGTTTTCCGGTGTCATAGTGTTGTCTGTCTCGTTTTATCGTTATCAATAAAAAAGGCCCCCCGGTGTGGGAGGCCTTGTTGTTCGTCTTCGCATTCTTTATCACACGACGAAACGCCTCCCGTTCAGGGGAAGGTAAAAAAGAATGCGAAGAAAAACGGCGTCAGTTTCATGAAATCATCCTGTGGTTGATAACGTTAAAGTACCCGTACTGTTTTCACCCTGTCAATAAAAAACGCGCCCGAAGGCGCGTTGGCGGTAAACTCAATTTAAAGGATTACTCTTCTTCAACTTCTTCCGCGAAGCTGGCGTCTTTCACCGAGGTCGTGGCGCGACGGGCTTCACCTTTGTGCTGCACTTTATTGAGCTGCCGTTCCAGCTTGTTAATCAAATCGTTAATAGCGGTGTACATATCCTCGTGTTTTGCGCTGGCGACCAGATGGCCGTTTGGAGTATTGATAGTTGCGTCAGCGATGAAACCCTGCGGCTCCTTAGACAGGATGATATGTGGATTAATCAAGTGTGTTTGCCATTTATCCAGTTTGGCGAGACGGTCTGCGACGTGCTGGCGAATTGCCGGGGTAATTTCCATTTGTTTGCTGGTAATGTTCATTGTCATAAATTTTACCTCTTGTCTTTCCGTCTTGGTGATTCCAGCATACCTGTCCTAATGTCAAAATGTGTGATTTAGATCACGTTATTTTGTCGGTTTTTGTCAGGGAATCTTTTTTGTGAGGCAGGGCAGGAAGAGGTGAGATTTACCTTGTCGAAGGCAAAAATTGCGGTCATAGTTGATAGGATGTGTTGAAGCTAAACCGCTTCAGCTTTGTCTGAAATGAATAAAAAAACGGCAGCCCGCGGGCTGCCGTTTTGCTTTGACGTCGCTATCAGGTGTTGCTGCTGTTCGCGGCGATGATTTTTGCTACCTTGTCTGCCTGTGCGGTCATCTGCATCTGGCGGTAAGCATTTTCCATCAGCTTCAGGCCGTCGCGGGTCGCCTGCGTATCCGGATAATCACGCAGCATTCCTTCTACACGGTTAACCACGGCAACCCATGCGCCACGACGGGTGTAGTATTCAGCAACCGAGTATTCGTATTTCGCCAGTCGGTCTTTCAGGAACACCAGACGTTTGGTGGCGTCGGTTACGTACTGGCTGTTCGGATAGCCGCGCACCAGTTTGGAAAAGTCGTTGAACGCATCACGCGCATGCTGCGGGTCACGGTCGGAGCGATCCACACCGAAGAAGCCCTGCAGGGCACTGTCATCCAGCGCCATGTTGGTCAGACCGCGCATGTACATTACATAGTCGATGTTAGGATGAGTCGGGTTCAGACGCATGAAACGATCGATGGTTGCCTGAGCCAGCGGCAGATCGGCATTTTTATAGTATGCGTAGATGAGATCTAACTGTACCTGCTGCGAATACGGACCAAATGGATAGCGATTATCCAACGCTTCCAGTTGCGTTATCGCCTGTTTCCAGTTACCGTCCTGCAACTTTTGTTGTGCAGTCGCATAGATTTCATTCGGCGGATTGTCAGGGACCTGTTCATTTGAACCGGAGCAGCCCACCAAAGCCAGGCTCAACGTGGCCGCTGCCACCAGATATTTCATGCGCGTCATGACGTTTTGACTTTCCTCAAATGTTTGTCCGGGAGAAACTCTGTTCCTGCTCCCGATTAAGACCAGCTACAATAGCACACTATATTAAACGGCAAAGCCGTAAAACCCAACGTTAAACGAAGAAGCAGTTTATGGCACAACGAGTAGAACTCACCGCAACAGTCTCCGAAAATCAGCTCGGTCAACGCTTAGATCAAGCTTTGGCCGAATTGTTCCCTGATTATTCGCGTTCACGCATAAAAGAATGGATTCTTGACCAGCGCGTGCTGGTAAACGGTAAAGTCTGGGACAAACCGAAAGAGAAAGTGTTAGGTGGGGAAGCTGTCGCCATCAATGCTGAAATCGAAGAGGAAATCCGCTTCGAGCCACAGGATATCCCACTGGATATCGTCTATGAAGATGATGACATTCTGGTAATTAACAAGCCGCGCGACCTGGTTGTTCATCCGGGAGCGGGGAATCCTGACGGTACGGTACTTAACGCACTTCTCCATTATTATCCGCCGATTGCTGATGTGCCGCGTGCCGGTATCGTGCATCGTCTGGATAAAGACACCACCGGTCTGATGGTGGTAGCAAAGACCGTACCTGCCCAGACTCGCCTGGTGGAATCACTGCAGCTGCGTGAGATCACCCGCGAATATGAAGCCGTGGCTATTGGCCATATGACTGCTGGCGGTACGGTTGATGAGCCGATCAGCCGTCACCCTACCAAACGTACTCATATGTCGGTGCATCCGATGGGTAAACCGGCGGTAACGCACTATCGCATTATGGAACATTTCCGCATTCATACGCGTCTGCGTCTGCGTCTGGAGACCGGTCGTACCCACCAGATCCGCGTGCATATGGCGCACATCACCCATCCGCTGGTGGGGGATCAGGTATACGGTGGTCGTCCGCGTCCGCCAAAAGGGGCATCGGACGAGTTCATCAGCGTACTGCGCAAGTTTGATCGTCAGGCGCTGCACGCCACCATGCTGCGCCTTTATCACCCTATTTCAGGGATTCAAATGGAATGGCATGCGCCGATCCCGCAGGATATGGTGGAGCTTATTGACGCCATGCGCGCGGATTTTGAAGAACACAAAGATCAAGTGGACTGGTTATGACCAAACTGATTGTTCCGGAGTGGCCACTGCCTGAAGGTGTGGCTGCCTGCAGTTCAACCCGCGTTGGCGGGGTAAGTCAGGGGGCGTGGGCGTCTTTGAACCTTGGCGCACACTGCGGTGACAACCTGGAACACGTTGAAGAAAACCGCTCGCGGCTGTTTGTTGCGGGCAACTTACCGTCTAAACCGGTGTGGCTTGAGCAGGTTCACGGTAAAGCCGTGCTGAAGTTGACGGGAGCACCCTACGCGTCTAAACGTGCCGATGCCTCCTACAGCGATACGCCGGGAACAGTATGCGCGGTGATGACAGCCGATTGTCTGCCGGTGCTGTTTTGTAACCGTGCGGGTACCGAGGTTGCGGCTGCTCATGCGGGCTGGCGTGGTCTGTGTGAAGGCGTGCTGGAAGAGACCGTCGCCTGCTTCAAAGACGATCCTGCAAATATCATTGCCTGGCTTGGCCCGGCAATTGGTCCTCAGGCATTCGAGGTGGGCCCAGAGGTTCGTGAAGCGTTTATGGCAAAAGATCCGCAAGCCGTTAACGCTTTCGAACCCGTGGGAGAAAAATATCTGGCCGATATTTATCAGCTTGCACGTCAGCGTCTGAATAATGTCAAGGTGACGCAGATCTTCGGCGGTGACCGCTGTACGTTCACCGAAAAGGATGATTTCTTCTCTTATCGCCGCGACAAGACGACGGGGCGTATGGCAAGTTTTATTTGGCTGATATAACCTAAAGAATCAAGACGATCCGGCACGTGCCGTTTTCTTTTCACATAATTCAGGTCATTAACCTTGAATAATTGAGGGATGACCTCATTTAATCTCCAGTAGCAAATTTGACCTGTTATGGGAGGAGTTATGCGTCTGGATCGTCTTACTAATAAATTCCAGCTTGCTCTCGCCGATGCCCAGTCCCTTGCACTGGGGCACGACAACCAATTCATCGAACCTCTTCATTTAATGAGCGCCTTGCTGAATCAGGAAGGGGGATCGGTACGTCCATTATTAACGTCTGCTGGCATTAATGCTGGCCAGTTACGCACTGCCATCGATCAGGCGCTGAGCCGTTTACCGCAGGTAGAAGGTACCGGCGGTGACGTTCAGCCGTCCCAGGATCTGGTGCGGGTGCTGAACCTTTGCGACAAGCTGGCGCAAAAACGTGGGGACAACTTTATTTCGTCGGAACTGTTTGTTCTGGCGGCGCTTGAATCACGCGGTACCCTGACCGACCTGCTGAAAACTGCCGGCGCAACCACGGCCAATGTGACTCAGGCGATTGAGAAAATGCGTGGGGGTGAAAGCGTGAACGATCAGGGAGCCGAAGACCAACGTCAGGCTTTGAAAAAATTTACGGTCGATCTGACCGAGCGTGCTGAGCAGGGTAAACTTGACCCGGTGATCGGCCGTGATGAAGAAATTCGCCGTACTATTCAGGTTCTGCAGCGCCGTACCAAAAACAACCCGGTGCTGATTGGTGAACCGGGTGTTGGTAAAACCGCCATCGTTGAAGGTCTGGCGCAGCGTATTGTAAACGGTGAAGTACCGGAAGGGCTGAAAGGCCGCCGTGTACTGGCGCTGGATATGGGGGCGCTGGTGGCCGGGGCGAAGTATCGCGGTGAATTCGAAGAGCGTCTGAAAGGGGTGCTTAACGATCTGGCAAAACAGGAAGGCAATGTCATTCTGTTTATCGATGAGTTGCACACCATGGTCGGTGCCGGTAAAGCAGACGGCGCGATGGATGCCGGGAACATGCTGAAACCTGCACTGGCACGCGGTGAACTTCACTGTGTTGGTGCCACGACGCTGGACGAGTACCGTCAGTACATCGAAAAAGATGCTGCGCTTGAACGTCGTTTCCAGAAGGTGTTTGTCGCGGAACCAAGCGTGGAAGATACCATCGCGATCCTGCGTGGTCTGAAAGAACGTTATGAGCTGCACCACCATGTGCAGATCACTGACCCGGCGATTGTTGCGGCAGCGACGCTTTCGCATCGTTATATCGCCGACCGTCAGTTACCGGATAAAGCGATCGATCTTATCGATGAGGCCGCATCCAGCATTCGTATGCAGATAGACTCGAAACCGGAAGAGTTGGACAGACTCGACCGTCGTATTATTCAGCTTAAACTGGAACAGCAGGCACTCAAGAAAGAGTCTGATGAAGCCAGTAAAAAACGCCTCGATATGCTCAATGAGGAACTGGACGATAAAGAGCGCCAGTATTCTGAGTTAGAAGAAGAGTGGAAGGCAGAGAAAGCGTCACTCTCTGGCACTCAGACCATTAAGGCTGAACTTGAACAGGCAAAAATTGCCATTGAGCAGGCGCGTCGTGTGGGTGACCTGGCGCGAATGTCAGAGTTGCAGTACGGCAAAATCCCTGAGCTGGAGAAACAGCTTGAGATTGCGACGCAGTCTGAAGGCAAAACGATGCGTCTGTTACGTAACAAAGTAACGGATGCGGAAATTGCTGAGGTGCTGGCGCGCTGGACCGGTATTCCGGTAGCACGCATGATGGAAAGCGAACGCGATAAACTGCTGCGCATGGAGCAGGATCTGCATCAGCGCGTGATTGGCCAGGACGAGGCGGTTGAAGCGGTTTCCAACGCCATCCGTCGTAGCCGCGCCGGATTGTCTGATCCTAATCGTCCGATTGGTTCGTTCCTGTTCCTGGGCCCTACCGGGGTGGGGAAAACCGAGCTGTGTAAGGCGCTGGCTAACTTTATGTTCGACAGCGACGATGCGATGGTGCGTATCGACATGTCCGAGTTTATGGAGAAACACTCCGTTTCACGTCTGGTGGGTGCGCCTCCGGGATATGTCGGTTATGAAGAAGGTGGTTACCTGACAGAAGCGGTACGCCGTCGCCCTTATTCCGTCATCCTGCTGGACGAAGTGGAAAAAGCGCACCCGGATGTGTTCAACATTCTGCTGCAGGTCCTGGATGATGGTCGTCTGACCGACGGGCAGGGGAGAACGGTGGATTTCCGTAATACGGTGGTGATCATGACATCGAACCTGGGTTCCGATTTGATTCAGGAACGTTTCGGTGAACTGGATTACAGCCATATGAAGGATCTGGTTCTGGGTGTGGTTAGCCATAACTTCCGTCCGGAGTTCATCAACCGTATCGATGAAGTGGTTGTATTCCATCCTCTGGGTGAGAAACACATTGCGTCGATTGCACAGATCCAGCTGCAGCGTCTGTACAAACGTCTGGAAGAGCGTGGATATGAAATTCACATCTCTGACGATGCCCTGAAACTGCTGAGCGAAAATGGTTACGATCCGGTTTACGGGGCGCGTCCGTTGAAACGTGCTATCCAGCAGCAGATCGAAAACCCGCTGGCGCAGCAGATACTGTCAGGCGAACTGGTTCCGGGCAAAGTTATCCGTCTGGAAGCCAACGACGACCGAATTGTGGCAGTGCAGTAAGTCACAAAACGCAAAAACGAGCCGCTTGCGGCTCGTTTTTGTTTAAAAACCAGGCCAGAATTGAGGTCCGGGATGTGATTTGCCTGGAAAGTGAGCAGTCAGTAAATAATTTTCACTTTATCCTTGCAGCTTCAGAATT